>JBFWSI010000266.1:0-5792 GCA_050248455.1 Gammaproteobacteria bacterium
TGCTCCGGCGGCTTGTTGTAGGCCTTCTCGGAGAAGGTCCAGTCCGGACCCTCGAGACGGTAGCCGCCGCGATCGCTCTTCGAGGACAACTTCCACTCGGTGTCGACGAAGCGCCGGTGGCCGGCCTCGTCGATCCAGTCGTCGTTCGGGCCGCGGCAGACTTCGACCGACCAGCGCTTGTCGCTGACGAGCGGCGGGCGTGCGGCCTCCTTCACGCGGCGTCCCGGCGTGCCGGTGCCGGCACCGAGCGGCAGCACTTGCCCCGCCTTGATCGCGTGACCGCCGATGCCACCGATGCCGCCCTTGTGAAAGGTCGCGCGCGAGCCGAACACGACCTCGTTGGCGAAACCGCCCGCCACCGCGACATAGGCACGCGCGCCGAGCTTCGCGAAGCTCAGCTCGAGCGTCTGCCCGGCCTTCGCCGCGACGCTGGTCCAGGCCGGCACCGGCTGGCCGTCGAGCTTCGCCTGCATGTCCGCGCCGGTCAGCGCGAACACGCCGTCGCGCCGGAACTTCAAGGTCGGTCCGATGAACTGGCATTCGAGCGCTGCGGCGCCCGGCGCGTTGCCGACGAGGAGGTTCGCGAGCCGGAACGACCAGTCGTCCATCGGCCCGGACCACGGAATGCCGAACTTCAGATAGCCCTGGCGACCGGGCCAGTCCTGGATGCTGGTTTCGAGCCCCGGCTTGATGACTTCCAACATGGGGGCCTCCTCAGAACCGCGCGTTGAGATCGAGCGTCGCGACCCACTCGCGATAGCTCTTCGGTGAGAACTTCTGGTACTCGACGACGTTCATCTCGTAGGTGCCTTCCGCGCATTTGCGTTCGATCATCTCGAACTCCTCGCGCGTGATGTGCACGTACTTCATGCGGTCGGTCGGACGCAGCAGGTAGGGCGCTTCCTTGAAGGGCTTCAGGCGCTGCTGCATGTCCCAGATCGGGACCGGTGTGCGCGCGAAGATCTGGTAGCCGCCGGGGCCGTCGACGGGATACATCGCCGTCGCGCCGCCGCCCATGCCGATGGTGCCCTTGTGCGTGAAGGTGCGCGGCGGGTTGTACTTCGGCGCGAACAGCTTGCAGCGCGGATCGAGCGGCATCATGAACGGCGTGCCGGGCCAGAAGCCGAGCGCCGCGATCCAGTATTCCGTGCCGGAATGCACGCGCACCAGCTGCTGCGCGTCCTCGAGGCCGTTGAGGCGCGCGACGAAGTCGGGATCGCGCTCCTTGTTCGGGTTGATCTTCTCGATGTACTGATCGATCGCCTCGGCGCTCCATGGGTCGAGGTACATCGCCGGCATGTAGATGAGACGGCTCGGGATCTCGAGATCGTCCGCCGCCGTCACCGTGTCGAGCAGCCGGCGCAGCGCGCGCTCGAGCTCGGCCAGCGAGATCACGTCCGGGTCGTAGTGCACGAGCGCCGCGGAAAAGAACGGGGCGAACTCGGTGATGCCGCGGATGCCCTCGGCGTCGACGGCCTGGCCGAGCGCCTGGGCGCGGAAATTGAGCTCGAGGTTCAGCTCGTTGCCGAACTCGATCTCGAGGAAGCGATCCCCGCCGGGCAGGAATCGCGGTTCGTCGTAAATCATCGCAGTGGTCCCCTGGTTGCGCTCGGGTTCGGAAATGCCGTGTGCCGCCCGCGTCAGCCGAGCAGATCGGTCTTGTAGGTATCGATGAAGCCGGTGAACACCCCGCCCGCGCGGAAGGCCGGATGGCGCACGACGCGGCCGAGGAACTCGATGTTGTTGGCGATGCCGTCGATCGCGCTGTCCGCGAGCGCCGCGGCGAGCGCGGCGAGCGCGGCATCGCGATCCGCACCGTGGCAGATGAGCTTCGCGATCATCGGATCGTAGTAGGCCGTGATGGTGTCCCCTTCGCGCACGCCGGTGTCGATGCGCAGCTGCCCGGAGGTCGGCGGCAAGATCAGGCGGTTCAGCTTGCCGGGCGAGGGCAGGAACATCTTCGCCGGGTTCTCGGCGTAGAGCCTGCACTCGACGGCGTGGCCGCGCGGCACGATCCTGGACTGATCGAGCTCGTGCAGCGGATCGCCGCCGGCGAGCTTCAGCTGCAGCGCGACGAGATCGATGCCCGTGATCATCTCAGTCACGGGGTGCTCGACCTGGATGCGCGTGTTCATCTCGAGAAAGAAGAACTCGAAGCTGCGCGCATCGACGATGAACTCGACCGTGCCGGCGCCCGCGTAGCGCTGCTGGCGCGCGAGCGCAACGGCAGCTGTCGCCATGCGTTCCCGCACGTCGTCGGGCAGCCCCGGCGCCGGCGATTCCTCGATCACCTTCTGGAAACGCCGCTGGATCGAGCAGTCACGCTCGTAGAGATGGATCGCGCGGCCGTCGCCGAAGCCGAACACCTGAATTTCGACGTGGCGCGCACGCGGGATGTAACGCTCGAGAAAAATCGTGCCGTCGCCGAAGGAGCGCGCGGCCATGGTCTGCGTCGCTTCGGCAGTCTTCAGCAGCTGATCCTCGGCTTCGACGAGGCGCATGCCGATGCCGCCGCCGCCGGCCGAGGCCTTCACGAGCAGCGGATAGCCGACCTGGGCCGCCGCCGCGGCGAGCCCGTCGAGCTGCCCGCCCGGAAAGCGATCGCTGCCCGGCACCACCGGCACGCCGGCGTCCTGCGCGAGGCGCCGCGCGCGCGCCTTGTCGCCCATCGCCTCGATCTGTGCCGGCGTCGGGCCGATCCACGCGAGGCCGGCGTCGGCGACGCGCCGCGCGAAGTCGGCGTTCTCGGCGAGGAAGCCGTAGCCGGGATGCACCGCCGTGGCGCCCGTCGCGCGCGCCGCGCCGAGGATCGCGTCGACGTTGAGGTAGCTGTCGCTGGCCTTGGCCGGCCCGATGTGCACGGCCTCGTCCGCGCTCTCGACGTGCAGCGCGTGACGATCGGCATCGGAATAGACGGCGACGGTGCGCGCACCGAGCGCGCGCGCACTGCGGATGACGCGGCAGGCAATCTCACCGCGATTGGCAACGAGGATGGTGTTCAAGCGGGCCGCCGTTCTGCAGTCGGGAATGTGGCCCGATCGTATGCGAGGGACGCTGACGCAGCAAACCGTCCCGCGCCGGTGCGACGCCGCTATACTGCCTGTCCCGCGGCTCCCTACGCTGTGCACCGAGGCCCCGATGTACCGACTCGCCGAAGAACGAATCGCCAAGCTGGTACGCGCCGGCCTCGCCTCGCGCCTGCGCACCGGCAAGCGCGGCCTGGAAAAGGAAAGCCTGCGCATCAACCGCGACGGTTCGATCGCGCAGACGCCGCATCCGGCCGCCTGGGGCTCTGCGCTGACGCATCCCTATGTGACGACCGACTACTCGGAGGCGCTGACCGAGTTCATCACGCCGGCCTTCGATCGCACCGAAGACGTGATGCGCTTCCTGCACGAGGTGCACCAGTTCACCTACGAGATGCTGACGCCGGACGAGCTGCTGTGGGCCTCGAGCATGCCCTGCGCGCTGAAGGACGACCGCACGCTGCCGATCGCCCGGTACGGCACTTCGAACATCGGGCGCATGAAGCACGTCTACCGCGTCGGCCTCGACTACCGCTACGGCCGGCGCATGCAGGCCATCGCCGGCGTGCACTTCAACTACTCGCTGCCGCTCGACTTCTGGCCCGGCTATCGCGAAGTGATCGGCAGCGCGCAGCCCGTGCGCAAGTTCATCGACGATCACTACTTCGGCCTGATCCGCAATTTCCGGCGCATCGGCTGGATCGTGCCGCTGCTGTTCGGCAACTCGCCGGTCGTCTGCAGCTCCTTCCTCGGCGGACGCACGACGCGCTTCAAGCAGTTCGACGCCTGTTCGCACTATCTCCCGTACGCGACCTCGCTGCGCATGAGCGACATCGGCTACAAGAACAAGAACCAGGCGGCGCTGGACATCGCCTACGACGATCTCGACAACTACGTGCTGAGTCTGAGCCGGGCCATCGCGACGCCCTATCCCGAGTACGAGGTCATCGGCCTCTACGACGGCGAGAATCGCATCCAGCTCAACACCAACATCCTGCAGATCGAGAACGAGTTCTACAGCTACATGCGGCCCAAGCGCACGACGCGGCCCGGCGAGCGACCGACCGCGGCGCTGCGCGAGCGCGGCGTGGAGTACGTCGAGATGCGGGCGCTGGACGTCTACAGCTATGCGCCCAGCGGCGTCGCCGAAGAACACCTGCGCGTGCTCGAGGCCTTCCTGATCTTCTGCCTGCTCGCCGACAGCCCGCAGATTTCCGCGAGCGAGCAGTGGGGCATCGAGTACAACGAGCTGACGGTCGCGATGCGCGGCCGCGAGCCGGGCCTGGTGCTGATCAAGGACGGCGAGCGCGTGGGCCTCAAGGAATGGGCCGATGACATCCTCACCGGCCTCGAACCGATCTGCGACATCCTCGACGAGGGCAGCGACACGCCGCACTACCGGCAGGCGCTGCGCCAGCAGCGCGAACTCCTGCGCGAGCCCGACGCGCTGCCTTCGGCGCGCATCCTGCGCGAGCTGCGCGAGCGCCGCATGACCTTCTTCGACTACACGCTCGAACTGGCCTATGCGCACGAAGCGCATTTCCGCGCCAACCCGCTGCGCTCGGGGCTGCGAGACTACTTCAAGGGTCTCGCCGAGGAATCGCTCGCCGAGCAGCGCGCGCTCGAACGGAGCGACAGGATCGATTTCGCGAGCTACCTCGCCCAGCAGGCGATGCCGGCCCTGCCCGAGACCGGGGAGCGCTGAGCGGGCCGACGGCGCCGCGAGTCCGGGCCCCGCTCGAAGCCGGGGTCCGTACCTGGGGTCAGACCCCAGCAACCCCACGGGGGGCAGACCCCGGGGTCCAAGCCGGGATCCCCGGCGAGAGGGACACGCCGATGAACCGCCGCCGCTTTCTGTACACCGCCGTCCTGCCCGCGCTATTGCCGACGCGCACGCTCTTCGCCGCCACCGGCAAGGACGCGACCGTGGCCGAGATCCAGGGCCGCTGGCGCGAGTTCGTGGCGCCCACTGCCGAAGTCGCCGCCGACACGCGCCCGCTCGCGCGCGCGGCCGAGGAATGGCGCCGCGAACTGCCGGCCGACAGCTACGCCGTGCTCTTCGACGAAGACACCGAGCCGCCGCTGTCCAGCCCGCTCAATCTCGAGCATCGCCCGGGCGTGTTCGTCTGCCGCGCCTGTCGTCTGCCGCTCTTCACCTCCGAGATGAAATACGAAAGCGGCACCGGCTGGCCGAGCTTCTTCACGAGCATCCCGGATCATCTCGCGACGAAGGCCGACTACAAGCTGACCCTGCCGCGCACCGAATACCACTGCGTGCGTTGCGGCGGTCACCAGGGCCACGTCTTCGACGACGGCCCGCCGCCGACCGGCGAGCGTTGGTGCAACAACGGCGTCGCGTTGACCTTCATTCCGTTGCAGGCGGTGCGGTGAAGAATTTTTTTTACCACGGAGAACACAGAGGAAGAAAGGAATTGTTTGAGCCTCCGCAGCGCCGGCGTCAGCAATCGGCATCGAGTCACGGAGGCGCAGATTTAGTCCATCTCTTCCTCCGTGTTCTTCGTGGTAAAAAAAACCTTTCGTCAAAGCTCGTGCAATGAGAACGTGACGATCGGCGCGTCGCGATGGACGAACACGCCGCCGCCGAGGTTGCGGAAGTAGCGTCCGAGCTCGCGTCGGTACCAGCGAGTGCTGCGCAGGTGGACGTCGCGATCGCTGCGTGAGCGATCGACATTGTCGCGCCAGTCTTCGCGCGTCATCGCGGAGAAGTAGAGCAGGCCGCGGCAGCGCGCCGCGAGACGCTCGATG
>JBFWSI010000267.1:0-5790 GCA_050248455.1 Gammaproteobacteria bacterium
CGGCTACCAGCAGATTCGATTGCCGATCGTCGAGGCGACGGGGGTGTTCGAACGCTCCATCGGTGACACCACCGACATCGTGCAGAAGGAGATGTACACCTTCGCCGATCGCAACGGCGACAGCCTGACGCTGCGCCCGGAAGGCACGGCGGGCTGCGTGCGCGCGGTGCTCGAGCACGGGCTCCTGAACCAGCAGCCGCAGCTGCGGCTGTGGTATGCGGGCCCGATGTTCCGCCACGAACGGCCGCAGAAAGGTCGCTATCGCCAGTTCCACCAGATCGGCGTCGAGGCCTACGGCATGGCCGGCCCCGACATCGATGCCGAGATCATCCTGCTGACGGCGCGGCTGTGGCGCGCGCTGGGCCTCCGGAATCTCCGGCTCGAACTGAATACGCTCGGCGTCGCCGCCGAGCGCGAGTCGTATCGCGCGGCGCTGAGCGACTATTTCCGCGGCCACGACGCGCTGCTCGACGAGGAGAGCCGACTGCGGCTCGAACGCAATCCGCTGCGCATCCTCGATTCGAAGAACCCGGCGCTGCGCGCGCTGATCGACGCCGCGCCGCGGCTCGTCGATCACCTCGGCGCCGAGTCGCGCGCGCACTTCGATGCGGTCCGCGCCTGCCTCACGGCCGCCGGCATCGAGTTCGTCGTCAATCCGCTGCTGGTGCGCGGGCTCGACTATTACGGCAAGACCGTCTTCGAGTGGATCACGAACGAACTCGGTGCGCAGGGAACGGTCTGTGCGGGCGGGCGCTACGACGGCCTGGTCGAGCTGATGGGCGGCAGGCCGACGCCTGCAATCGGCTTCGCGATGGGCATCGAGCGCCTGGTCGAGCTGCTCGCGCAGCGCGAGGAGACGGTCGTCACCGACGCCGAGCTCTGCGTCGTCGCGGCCTCCGAGGCCGAATCGCAGGCGGCGCTGCTGCTCGCCGAACGCCTGCGCGACATGCTGCCGGCGGCGCGCACGCTCTGCGTCTGCGGCGGCGGCAGCATGAAGGCGCTGATGAAACGTGCCGATCGCAGCGGTGCGCAGTTTGCACTCATCGTCGGCAGCGACGAGCTCGCCAGCGACACTGTCACCTTGAAACCGCTGCGCGGCCAGGGCGATCAGCAGCGCATCGCGCGCGTCGATCTCGCGCGCATGCTGACCGCGCTGCTCGTCGGCGACGGCGGCGCGACGCGGGCGAAGGACTGACTCCGGCCTATAATGGCCGGCCCGCCGGGGCCCCGGCGCGGATTTCCAGGAGATTACGGGTGGAAGGCTATACGTCTGAACGCGAACAGGTCGATGCCATCAGGCAGTGGTGGCAGACCAACGGCAAGTCGATCGCGATCGGGCTCGCCGTCGGCCTCGCCGGCCTCGGCGGCTACCGCTACTGGGACGGCATGCAGAACGCCCAGGCCGAGAATGCCTCGATCAACTACGAGCAGTTCCTGAATCTCGCCGCGCAGGGCGGCGGCAAGGAAGCGCTCGAGACCGGCGAAGCCATCCTGAAGGCCTATCCCGACAGCAGCTATGCGCGCCTGACCGGCCTGCTGCTCGCGAAGCTCGAGGTCGACGACGGCAAGATCGAAGCGGCGAAGACCCACCTGCAGTGGGTGATCGACCATGCCGGCAGCGACGAAGTCGCCGCGATCGCGAAGGCGCGCATGGCGCAGCTCGTGCTCGCCGAAGGCGACGCCGAGGCGGCACTGAAGCTGTTCGATCAGATCGATGCCGCGCACAGCGAACGATTCGCCGAGCTGAAGGGCGACATCCTCGCTCGTCTCGGCCGGCGCGACGATGCCGTGAAGGCCTATGCACAGGCGCAGAAATTCGTCACCGAGGCGGGCGCCGACACCCGCCTGATCGAACTGAAGATCGAAGCCCTCGGCCTCGATCCGGCGGCGCAGTAGCATGCGACGCATATTTTCCTTGTTGCTGCTCGTCATGGCGATGGCGCTCGTCAACGGCTGTGCCGAGCAGGCCTCGGCGGTGAAAGACACCGTCGGCGGCTGGTTCGGCGGCGACGACGAGCAGAAGGCCGAAGCGCGCAAAGAGGCCAAGCGTCTCGCCCCGGCCGAGCTCGACAAGAAGTTCGAGACGAAGATCGCGATCAAGAAGCTGTGGGACGGCCGCTACGGCAAGGGCGCCGACGAGCTGTATCTGAAGCTGCTCCCGGCCGCGCTCGACGACCAGGTGTTCACTGCCGATCGCGACGGCCGCGTGATGGCCATCGACGCGAGCACCGGCAAGGTGGTGTGGGAAGAGCGTGACAAGAAGCGGTTGATCTCGGGCGGACCCGGCGTCGGCGAAGGCAAGGTCTACGTCGGCACCTCGGAGGCGCAGGTCGTCGCGCGCAACGCGAAGTCCGGCAAGAAGGAGTGGATCGCGGACGTCTCCAGCGAAGTGCTCGCCGCGCCCGTCGCCGCCGAAGGCGTAGTCGCGGTCCGCACCGGCGACGGCAAGCTCTATGCGCTGGACGCCGAGACCGGCAACGAGAAGTGGGTGTTCGATCGCACGATCCCGACGCTGACCCTGCGCGGCACGGCGCCGCCCGTGATCTACGGCGGCATGGTGATCGCGGGCTTCGACAACGGCCGCATGACGGCGCTCGATCTCGAAACGGGCAAGGAGCTGTGGGAGACGCGGCTCGCCGAGCCGACCGGCCGCTCCGAGCTCGAGCGTCTCGTCGACATCGACGCCGAGCCCGTGATCCGCGACGAGACGGCCTACATCGACAGCTTCCAGGGTCGCGTCGCCGCGGTGTCGCTCGGCGACGGCAGCCTCGAATGGACCCGCGACATCTCGTCCTACACCGAGGTCGCGGTCGACGAGGAGAACGTCTACGTCACCGACGAGCGCGGCTACGTGTGGGCGCTGTCGCGCGCGGACGGCTCCTCCGTGTGGCAGCAGAAGCAGTTCAAGAACCGCCAGCTCACGGGCCCGCTGCGCTATCGCGACTACGTGATCGTCGGCGACTTCGAAGGCTACCTGCACTGGCTCGACGCGCAGACCGGCGAAGTGGTCGGCCGCGGCCGCATCGACGACGAGCGCATCATCGCCAAGCCGATCGACATCGGCGGCGCGATCGCGGGCTACAGCTCGACCGGCAAGATGGCGGCGTTCAGCGCCGAGTAGACGCGCCCATTGGCCCTCGAACTCCGCCAGCAGCTCAAGCCCGCCTTCGCGATCATCGGGCGCCCCAACGTCGGCAAGTCGACGCTGTTCAACCGCATCACGCGCACGCGCGACGCGCTGGTCGCCGACGTGCCGGGCGTCACGCGTGACGTGAAGCTCGGCGTCGGGCGCATCGGACGCGCCGCCTATCTCGTCGTCGACACCGGCGGCATCACGGACGACGGCGAGCTGGCCTCGGCGGTCGCGAAGCAGGCGCTGCAGGCGCTGGACGAATGCGCGGCGGGCGTCTTCGTCGTCGATGCGCGCGAAGGCCTGAGCGCGACCGACGAGGAGCTCGCGCGCCAGCTGCGTCGCAGCGGCAAACCGATCGTGCTTGCCGTCAACAAGGCCGAGAGCATGAATCCGGATCTCGTGCGCGCGGAATACGCGAGCCTGGGCCTAGGCGAGCCCTATCCCGTGTCCGCCGCGCACGGCACCGGCGTCGACGAGCTCGTCGCCGCCGTCACGCGCGACTGGCCGCGACAGGACGAGCTCGCCGAGGGGGAAGCGGCCTCCGGCGTGCGCGTCGCCATCGTCGGGCGCCCGAACGTCGGCAAGTCGACCTTGGTCAATCGCATGCTCGGCGAGGAGCGCATGATCACGGCCGATCTGCCCGGCACGACGCACGACAGCATCGCCGTGCCGCTCGAGCGCCACGGCCGCCGCTACACGCTGATCGACACCGCCGGAATCAGGCGCCGCAGCCGCGTCACCGACGTGGTCGAGAAGTTCAGCGCGGTGAAGACCCTGCAGGCGATCGATCTCGCGCAGGTCGTCGTCGTCGTGCTCGACGCGCGCGAATCGCTGTCCGAGCAGGATCTCACCGTGCTCGGCGGCGTGCTCGAGGTCGGCCGCTCGCTCGTCGTCGCCGTCAACAAGTGGGACGGCATGAGCGTCGAAGCGCGCGAAGAGATGAAACGCCAGATCGATCGACGGCTCGAGTTCGTCGACTTCGCCGAGCTGCGCTTCATCTCTGCGCTGCACGGCACCGGCGTCGGCGAACTGTTCGAAGCCATCGATGCCGCTCACCGCTCCGCCTACGTCGAGGTCCAGACCAGCGATCTGACCGAGCTGCTCTATCGCGCGGTGGAGACGCACAACCCCCCGCTCGTCAACGGCCGCCGCATCAAGCTGCGCTATGCGCACATGGGCGGCAAGAACCCGCCGACGATCGTCATCCACGGCAACCAGACCGATCACGTCCCCGACAGCTACCGACGCTATCTCGCGAGCTTCTACCGCAAGGCGCTGCGCCTGGTCGGCACACCGGTGAAGATCGAGTTCAAGCACGGCGACAATCCCTTCCACGGCCGCAAGAACCCGCTGACCAAGCGCCAGATCAAGAAGCGCCAGCGCCTGCGGGCGCATTTGCGGAAGAACGCGTGAGGAGCGCGGTAACTTGGGCTTCCTTCGCAGCCCAAGCTACGGTTCCTGGAGCTCACGTCGCCACTCCTGGAGCGAAACATCGGCGCGACGCTGCGATCGATCCGGAATCTCGAGCAGCTTTTCGCCGTGACACAGATAGCACCGTGCGTGGCCGCAACCGCCAACGCGTTGGCCCTTGCGAAAGCGGCCCGGCTGATGCTCGCAAGCGCAGATCGCCGCATCTGCGCCGTGCGACACGAGATGACGTCGCCACACGGTGATCGTTCGGGCTCGCTCCAATGAAGCTCGTTTCATTTCGGCCACTCTTTGCCAAAGAACCCGAGATCCCTTACAGATGCACCGGCAGGCGCATGCGTCGCGATAGCGACACGATCCACTTTTTTCTTCTCCGTGTTCTCTGTGTTCTCCGTGGCAAATAACTCCCTCACACCTCGAACCAAGGCACCACCGCGTCCTGCGACGCGATGACCGCATCGAGCTCGGGCGCGACGCGGGCGAGGCATTCGGCGACCAGATCGGGGTGGTTGGTGCGTTCGCTCAAGTGCGCGGCGACGACGCGCTTGAGCGTGGGGCCTTTGAGCTTCGCGAGCAAGCTCTCGGCCTGCGCATTGCTGAGATGGCCCCAGGCGCCGCCGATCCGCTGGCGCAGCGACGGCGGATAGTCGCTGCGCCTCAGGCGCTCGAGATCGTGGTTGAACTCCAGGCACAGCGCATCGCAGTCAGCGTAGGCGGCGACGACGTGCGGCGTGAGGCTGCCGAGATCGGTCAGCACGCCGAGCCGGCGCTCACCGTGGCGGAACACGAACTGCGTCGGCTCGCGCGCGTCGTGCGGCACGGGCACGGGCGTGATCTCGATGTCGCCGACGGTGAAGGGCGCGTGCGGCGAAAAGGCCTCGGCCTCGACGTCGGCGCCGTGCCGCGCGATTGCCGCCAGCGCCGTGCCGCGCGCCCAGCGCACCGGCACGCGGTAGCGGCGCGACAGCGGCAGCACGCCGCCCAGGTGATCGTCGTGCTCGTGCGTGACGAGCACGGTCGACAGGTCGAAGGGATCGAAGTCGAGCGCGGCGACGCGCGCGTCGAAGGCCTTGATCGAATAGCCGCAGTCGACGAGCAGCGCGGTCGTGTCGGTTGCGACGATCAGCGCGTTGCCGGCGCTGCCGCTGCCGACGAGCGCGCAGCGCATCACGGGCCTCAGGCGCCGCCTTTCTCCAGCACGCGCTCGAGCTTCTCGAGGATCATGCGCG
>JBFWSI010000268.1:0-5767 GCA_050248455.1 Gammaproteobacteria bacterium
TGAGGCTCGGCCCGACTACGTTCACCGCGAAGATGCTCCGGATTTTTTCGGCGGTGACCTCGGCGAGCGGCAGGATGGCGCCGGCGCCGGCGTTGTTCACCAGCACGTCGAGGCGGCCATGCCGCTGGATTGCCTCGGCGACGGTCCGCGCCGCGTCCAAGGGCGCGGCGGCGTCGGCAACCAGCGTGGAGAAGTTGGGCTGACCGCTCGCGGCCGCCGCGAGGGCTGCCGCGCGTCGGCCGGTGATGACGACCCTGGCGCCGGCCTCGGCGAAGCGCCGCGCCGCCGCCCGACCGATGCCGGAACTGCCCCCGGTAACGATGACGACTTTGTCTTTCAAACCGGACATGCTCTTCCTCATGTCGAAAACGCTTCGTGAGAGTGGATGAGGCCTGGCCCGATTCACACGGCCCGGTTGTCGCCCTTCGGGTCTCGTCGCGAAGGTCGACCGAGAGGCGGTTCCTGCCGTCGATCGCGACTCGACTCCACGAGCGCTCAGTAGTCCCAGAACGTCGCTACCCAACGAAAGGTGTCGCCTTCGATCGCCACCCGGCCGAGGGAAGGGAACGGCAGGTGATTGGCCACCAGCAGCTCGCCGCTGGCCGCTGCCTCCCGCAACAGACGAACCCGCACGCGAACCGCTTCTTCGGGGTCGTGTTCGAAGCCGTTGTGCCAGTCGGGATGATCGAATCCGACCGGGAAGATGGCGTCGCCGGCGAACGTCAGCCGCGCGGCGCCGGACGCAACGCGGACCACGCTGTGCCCCGGCGTGTGGCCGCCGGTGCGACGGACGAGCACTCCCGGTGCCACCTCATGCTCCTCCTCGAACGTCCGCAGCCGGCTGTGGTACGCGTCGAGGAATCGCCCGGCCACCGACCGCAGCACATCCGGCACCGGTGACGGCATGGCGGTGAGGGAGAAATCGGGCGACGCCCAGAAGTCGACCTCGGCCGCCGCCGCGTGGACGCGCAAGTCCGAACGCAGCCGATTCATCACCGCATCGACGAGCAATCCGCCAACGTGGTCCATGTGCATGTGGGTAAGCACCACGTCGGTCACGGACTCGAGCTCGATGCCGGCGGCCTCCAGCCGCACAGGGAACTGGCCGGCGCGCGGGAAGCCCGGAAACTCTCCTCCCAGCCCGGCGTCGACAAGGATGGTCCGATCGCCGCTGCGCACGACGAGCACGTTCAGCGGCCAGTCGAACGCGTCCGGCGGTAGGAACATGTTCTCGAGCCAAGTCGCCCAGGCGGCCGGATCGGCATTGGTGGCCAAGGTCGCAGTGGGCAGAGGCAGCACGCCATCGCTGATCACCAGCACATCGATTTCGCCGACCCGCAGCGCATAGCGCGACGGCACGAGGTCCTCGGGCCCCGGTTTGCCGGCGTGTGAGGGCTCGTACGAGCGCCTGCCCGTTTCCTTCCGATCGTGTCTTTCATTCTGTCGTGCGAGAAAACTCGAGCGTGTCGTCATGATCGTCTCCCGTGATTCGAAGCAAGCTTTGATAGGCGGTCTCAGGCGAAGGCCGTCCTCCCGGCGCGGGCACGACGGATCGCCCACAGGGTGAGCGCGATCCCGATGAGTGCCGGCAAGGTGACGGCGGGGAAATCGCGAGGGATGGCCGAGAGCGAGCAGATGCCGACGGCGACCTCCCAGAAGTGAAAGAGAGCGTGCCCCGAGAGCCACAGCGTCGCGGCGGCCCAGAGGTCGATACGGCGCTGCGGCTTCACCAGGCCGACGATGAAGGCGATGCCCATGAACATCTGGATGAGGCCGATGTCGCGGATGAAGTGCTGATTGAAGAAGCCGGTGCCGATCACTCCCGGCACCTGCTCGTACCACGTCAGCGGCGCGATCAGCATGAAGAGGCCGTTCGAGGCAAGGAACAGGCCGTTGAACGCGACCGCGACCAGCACGGCGGCAAAGGTCGCACGCTCGTTTTCGAAGCTCGTCATGATCTCGCTGCCTTTCGTCGTCAGGGCGACTTGCGGCGGACTTTCGATGGAGAATCGGATGTCACGAAGCGGCATGGCCGAGCCAGTCCGCGAATCGGATCGAGCCCAGGCGCGGATGGGCGCCCGGCGTCAGCGTGCGGTCGAGCAGCGCGGCGCCGAAGTAGCGGGCATGAACGTCGGCTATCACCTTGCGCCGGTCACCGCTCGCGGCCAGGAACGTGCGGGCCAGCGCGTCGAGCGGACAGGCTTCCGGCCCCGCCACCTCGACCGTGGCGCGGCGCGGCTTGCCAAGGGTGAGCTCCGCCAAGAAGGCAACGACGTCGTCGGCTGCGATCGGC
This sequence comes from Gammaproteobacteria bacterium, assembly GCA_050248455.1. GTDB lineage: Bacteria > Pseudomonadota > Gammaproteobacteria. The sequence continues at coordinate 2,294 of JBFWSI010000268.1, forward strand.
TGAATGAGCGCGGGCGACAGGCGTATGTCGTCGCCTTCGATCCCGGCGTTGACGATGCCGCCGACGAATTCGAAGAACTGGGTCGAGCGCAGGATGGTGTAGGGAATGCCCGCGCTCTTGATCAGATCCTCCTGCGCCATCTTCGCCCGGAAATAACCGCTCTCGAGCAGGCGCTCGGTGCCGACGACCGAGAGGGCGAGATGGTGGCCAACGCCGGCCGCCGCTTCCGCGGCCAACAGCTTGCGGCCGGCGGTTCTGAAGAACGTCATCGCCGCCTCGGCCTCGAAGGAAGGCGAGTTCGCCACGTCGACGACGACCCGGGCGTTGCTCAGCACCCCGGCCAGGCCCTCGCCGGTAAGGACGTCGACGCCTGTGTCGGGAGAAGCTGCTACCACCTCGTGGCCGGCCGCGCGGAGCCGCTCGACGAGCTTGGTCCCGATGAGGCCGCTACCCCCGATGACGACGATTTTCATGTTGATCCTCCACTGGAATGGGTTGGCGGGGCGGAGGATGAGGGAACGGACGACGGTAATCCTTGCGGCGGCCTTGAATTGCGGTCGACTCTTGCTTGCTTATTCGTCCAAGAAATCCATACACGCCGACGTCTTCGTGCTGCAGACGTCCGCGCAGATGTTCACTGCAGACTTTGAAGGCGATCCCGCCGGACCCGATTATTCGGGCATGATCATGTCGCCGCTTCACCGCGCCGTTGCCGCGCGCCAGCCGCGGTGGTGCGCGCGGAGTCTGCGTGAGCGATCCGGGAGGGTCGAATGCACTACACGTTCGAGGACTACGTGCTCGACCCGGACCGGCGCGAGCTCACGCGCGGCGCCGAGGCAGTCGCCATGGGGCCGCAGGTCTTCGACCTGTTGCTCTACCTGGTGCAGCACCGCGGGCGCGTCGTCAGCAAGGACGATCTGCTGCAAGCAGTCTGGGCAAGGCGCATCGTCTCCGAATCGACACTGACCAGTCACGTGAACGCAGCCCGCAAGGCCATCGGCGACAGCGGCCAGCAGCAGCGGCTGATCCGGACCGTCGCGCGCAAGGGCTATCGTTTCGTCGGCGACGTCCGCGAAGCGCGGCCGGCGGTGTCACCTGGCGTCTTGGATCCCGCGCCGGCCGATGCGGAAGCAGCGAAGGCTCATCTGCCGGCGCTTCCGAACAGGCCCTCTCTCGCCGTCATGCCCTTCCTCAACCTGAGCGGAGATCCCGCCCAGGACTATTTCATCGACGGCGTGGTCGAAGACATCGTCTCGGCCCTGTCGCGCAATCGATCGATGCTGGTGATCGCCCGCAACTCCAGCTTTGCATACAAGGGGCGCACGGCCGACGTGAAGCAGGTGAGCCGCGAGCTCGGTGTGCGCTACGTACTGGACGGCAGTATGCGCAAGGCGGAAAAGCGCATTCGCGTCACCGGGCAGTTGATCGACGCGACGACCGGCACGCACGTTTGGGCGGAGCGCTTCGAGGGCGCCTTGCATGACATCTTCGATCTGCAGGACCAGCTCACCGCGAGCATCGTCGGGGCGCTCGCGCCACAGCTCGAGCGCGCGGAAATCGAACGCGCCAGGAACAAGCCGACCGCGAGCCTCGATGCCTACGACTACCTGCTGCGCGCGACGGCCAAGCTGCACTCCGGAACCAGAGCAGCCGTCGGCGAGGCACTGCGCCTGCTCTGCAGGGCAATCGAGCTCGATCCGTACTACGCGCCCGCTTGCGGCATGGCGGCCTGGTGTCACGTCTGGCGCAAGGTCAATGGCTGGATGGAAGATCGTGCACAGGAGATGGCCGAGGGAACACGCCTGGCCCGCCGCGCCGTCGAACTGGACAAGGACGATGCGGTCGCGCTCACGCGCGCCGGCCACGCCCTCGCCCATCTGGCCGACGATCTCGACGGCGGCCTCGCCTTGCTGGATCGAGCGAAGACGCTCAATCCCAATCTGGCGGCAGCGTGGTTCCTCGGTGGCTTCGTCCGGGTCTGGCGCGGCGATCCGGACGGCGCGATCGCGCACTTCACGCAAGTGATGCGGCTGAGCCCGCTGGACCCGGAGATGTATCGGATGCAGGCCGGCATGGCAGTGGCGCATCTTTTTGCCGGGCGCTTCGACGAAGCCTCGACCTGGGCCGCGAAGTCGTTCCGCGATCAGCCGACCTTTCTGATAGTGGTGGCCCTCATCGCAGCAAGTCATGCGCTGGCCGGGCGGGCCGAAGAAGCACGGCGGGCAATGGCACACCTGCGCCAGCTCGACCCCACGCTGCGCACCTCGAACCTGACGGACTACCTGCCGATCCGCCGGCCGCAGGATCTCGCCGTGCTGTCGGAGGGCTTGCGCAGGGCTGGTCTGCCGGAATAGAGAATGACTATCCCGCAACTCAGGTGAACCTCCCGGAATCCGCGCCGCTGCGCTGCGCTCCTTACATAGCCCCTACGGTCTCGAAATAGCCGCGCGTAAAGTCAGCTTCGTCATGCCCGCGAAAGCGGGTATCCACGCAATACCCCGGCGCTCAGCGGAGCCGCATGTCGTTCAGTGACGAGTATAAAGCCAGTTACGAAGGTATATCCGGCAAGTACGGGATAGACCGTTCTCTCATTCCGTTCCGACGGTGGATGCGGCGCCCTCGAAGCAATCACTTCCCGGCGGCATGTTCGGCAGGTTGCGCGCCGCTTTCGAATCGTGAGGAACGTGGAGCGGGAAGCGGCCCGGGACATCCATCGATCGACTGCATGGTGCGCCGAGCGACGAAGTTCAGCGTCGCGCAGCGCGCGCCGCCAGTGCGGCAAGCAGGAGCGGGAGATCGCGCTGCTCGTCGTTGCCGACGGCGATGCTGTGGATGGACGCGGGATCGACGTCGATCGCGCGCAGGGCCGCATGCAGCGTCGGCATCGCAGTCGACCGATCGTGAATCAGCACCGTGCGGGAGAGTGCGTCGAATGCCGCCAGCGCCTGCAGCTCGAAGATGCAGCCCTGGTTGTCCGGCCCGAAGCCACGCAGATCCATCAACACCACCGAACTGCTGGCGACCAGGCGCTGCAAGGTATCGCGCCAGGTGTCGTCGAAGCAGAAGAACTCCTCGCTGCGATAACGGCCGTCCGCGTCGCGCCGCGGTGGCGCGGCGTGCAGCCGGCGCTCGACGACGGCCGGGCCGGTGACGAAGCTCTCCGCGAGCCGGTTGCGCAGGAATGCCATCATCTCGTCCGGCTCCACCGCGTCGCTCGCGAGGTCGTAACCCGCGATCATCATAATTGGCCCGACATGGCGCCAATGGCGACTGAGCGCATGGAACAGGCCGGTCGTCGGCCCCTTGCGAGCGAAGACGCGCAGCAGCAGCAGCGCCGGCGCACCGTCGCTCGTCCGCGCTTGCCACGCGCTGCGCGCAGTCCGCGCCAGCGCGAGATACCAGGGAAAGCCCAGCAGACCGCACAGGAAGTAGCGCAGGTCCCCGAACGCCAGATCGACGCTGTAGATCGCGATG
>JBFWSI010000269.1:0-5763 GCA_050248455.1 Gammaproteobacteria bacterium
CGCTCGAACTCCTGGTGGGTGGGACCATCTGATCACTCCCGCTCCTTCCCAGTCCGACCCTCCGTCGCCCCCGCTGCGGCAGCCTTCGTCGCCTCGGCCAGGATCTCGCGTGCGCTCGCATAGCTCGGATCCAGCTCGAGTACGCGGCGGGCCGAGGCGATGGCTTCCGCCGGGTGCCCGGCCTCGAGCAGCACTGCGGCGAGGTTGTGCAACACGTTGGGATCGCTGGGGAAGGCCGCGGCCGCAGTGCGTGCCTCGGCGAGCATCTCCGGCAGGGCCACCTCCGCGTCGCTCATGCGATGCAGCAGATTCGCGCGGAACGTCGCGATGTCGGGGCGCAGCTCCACGGCGCGGCGCGCCGCGGCGAGCGCGCGTTTGCTGTCCCCCGCCTGCTCGGCCACCAGCGAGATGTTGAAGTGCGCGGTCGCGTCGTCGGAGCGCAAGCGCACGAGCTCCTCGCCTTTGCGCAGCGCCTCGTCGAAGCGCGACTGACCCATCAGCACCTCCATCTCCGCGTAGAGCCTCACCGGCAACTCGGGGTCCTGGGCCGCGGCCTTGTCGAGCGCGGCGCTTGACGCGGCGGGGGCGGCGCGCGCGAGCGCCATGCCGGCGAGTCCGTCGCCGAGCGCGCCAGGGAATGCCAGGCGCGCCGCAGCGGCGAAACGCTCGCTCGCGTCGGGCAAGGGCAGTCGGGCCAGACGGATCGCGAGTTGCATGAAGTAGAGCTTCCGCCGTCGCGGCGCCGCATCGATGGCGAGGAAGAAGAGGTCGACGACGCGGCGCTCCTCCTGCTCGGTCCCCACGCGGCCGGCGCGGATCGACTCCTCGTGCAGTGCCGTCACGAACGCATCGGCGTCGTCGACGGGCTCCGCTACCGGCGTCGCCGCCTGACCCGCTTGTCCGAGGAGCACGAGGGTGCGCGCGCGCACGCGCTGGATCACGGCCGCGTCGCCATGCTGCGCGAGGAACGCGTCGAGCCGGGCGAGGGCGTCGGCGGGCCGGCCGGCGGCGATCGATGCCAAGGCCGCGCCCGAGGTCGCTTCGCGCGATTCTGGGGCAAGCGCGATGGCCCGCTCAAACTGCCGTAGTGCTTCGACGCCAGGGGCGTGGGTCAACGTGTCGAATGCTTCCTCGAGGATGTTCTCGACCTGCTCGGCCTGCAGTTGCGTGCGGCGCTGCGCCGCCAGCGGCGCATCGGCGATGCGGGTGGCGACGAGCGCAGCGACGGTCGGCAGCGCCACGGCCAGCGCGGCGACGAGCGCCGCCGCCGCGCGATTGCGCAGGGCCCAGCGCCCGGCGCGCACCCACGCCGGCAATGGGCGCGCCGCGATCGGCTCGTAGCTGCACGCGCGGCGAAGGTCTTCGGCGAGATCGAGCGCGGTGCCGTAGCGGTCGCTCGGTCGCTTGGCCAGCGCAGTCGCGATGATCGTCGCCACGTCGACCGACACCGACGGATTGAGGCGCCGCACCTCGATGGGCGGTTTGTGGCGCACGGCGTCGAGCACGGCGCCTTGGGAGGGACCATCGAACGCGCGCACTCCCGCCAGCGCTTCATAGAGGATCGCACCCAGCGCGTGCACGTCGGTTTGGCGGCCGATGGCGGCGGTGTCGCCGGCCGCCTGTTCGGGGGCCATGTACGCCGGTGTGCCGAGCACGTCGCCGGTCATGGTCAGGTCCTCGCCGTCACCTGCGGTCGCCAACCCGAAGTCGAGGATCACGATGTCGCCGCCGGCGGTGACCATCACGTTCGACGGCTTGATGTCGCGGTGGATGATGCCTGCCTCGTGCGCGGCGTGCAGCGCGCGCGCGACCTTCTCCAGGCTGGCCAGCGTGCTGCCGTGCGTGGCGCGCGGCGGCGCTGCGCCGGCGCGGGCGGCCCGCTCGCGTTTGAAGCGCGCCGCGAGCGTCTCGCCTTCGACGTAGCGCGTGGCGAGGAACGGCTTGCCGTCGACGGCGCCCGACTCGAACACCCTGCACAGGCCGGGATGGTTGAGGCTCGCCAGCACCCGCGCCTCGCGGGCAAAGCGCGCCAGCGACGCGTCGCCCGGGCCGAGGCGGCCGTTCCAGATCTTCAGCGCCACCGCGCGCCCGAGCCGTGGGTCGTGTGCGAGCCAGACCACGGCTTGGCCGCCGCGGCCCAGTTCGCGCTCGAGGCGGTAGGCGCCGAAGCTCGCGCCGCTGGCGGCTGAAGCAGAGGTCGCATCGCCGGCAGGCGTTACGTCGGCGTGGATCTCCGCATACTCGCGCGCGATCACGTCGGCGAAGCGCGCGTCGGCCGCCTGGTACTCAGCGAGCGACCGCTCCACGCCCTGCGCGCGGTCAGCGGCGAAGCGCTCGAGGAAACGCGCCGCAGCCCTAAAACCGGCCGGATCCGACGTCATTGCGGCTACTCTAGCCTGGATTCCCACAGGTCGGGTTCGACCTAACGGGCGCCCGCGACGGCGCCGTCGGGGGCAGGGAAGGGAGGGTGTGGGCGCGAGCGAAGTTAGGCGGGCTGTAGACCCCATGGCTACCCGAAGACCAGTTGCAGGCGACGGTTGCCGAGCCATGGGATGCGCACCCGCTTCCGGTCGAAGCCCGCCGCGAGGAGATACGGGTTGTGCGCTCGCTTCTGGAACCGGACCACGATGGCGGATGCATCGATGGTCACGGACGCGCTCGCATCGATGAAGTCTCGGAAGATGTGTCGTGACTTTGCTCTGGCGTACTCCTCGCCCAGCTCACACCCCAAGAGCCGGTAGATGCTGCTGGCCATGAGAGTCAACTGCAGATCGCAGTTCACCTTCATCGCGACCGCCGATGAGAGTGCGTCCATGTGGAAGAAGTCGATGCCATCCGCGATCCCGTTCTCGATGATCATGCGTTGGGCGTACCGCTCGATCAGAGTCGCGGGTGTGCGCCGGGTCTGGTTCGTCACCAGGATCGTGGGCTTGTCGTGGCCCAGATCGCGAATGGCGAGCTGACGGATCGGACCCTCGTAGTCGCGAAGCTCGATGAACTGGTCGAGCACCGTGGGTGTGCTGAAGGCTCGCGTCACGTTACGCAACTGGACCTGCCGCCAGGCCGAAGCTGGGATCTCGTCAAGGGTCTTCAGCATCTTGTCGGACCGACGCCGCAACGTGATGAAGTTGATGCCGAGCTTGTTCAACCTGTTGAGGTTGCCGTACGTCGTCAGCTTCGAATCGAACACCAACTCCTCGGGCAACCGGCCTGTGCCTTCCCTCCAGAACTCCACGAACCGCAAGATCTCGTCGTTCTGTTCCTCCTTGCGAAGGTCGCCGTTCGCGTAGCAGAACACGCGCGAGTCTGCATCCTGCGCGACGAAGGCAAGCACGCCCTTCTGCCGCCGGCTTCGCTTGGAGACGTAGTGCTTTTGGATGAGCGCATCCTCCCCGTGAAACGGAATCGTGTGGAAGTCGAGGTCGAGCGAGGATCCTCGCCGGAGCCCGAGTTTCTTGACGGCATCGAACCAGGCGCGCATGAACGCCGGGTAGATCTGCGGACGAATCCTACAGCTGTACTCCGTCAGGTAGGACCGCTTGGGGATCGCGTTGAGACCCGCGAACAAGGCCAGGCCCTCATCGAACACGTAGCTCATGACGTGACTGTGGCGCGCACTGCCGAAGAGTTTCATCGCGAGGAGTGAGCGCACGGCATGAGCCGCAGGAACCATGTTGGTGCCCGGAAAGCCGACATCGCGAAGCATCTCGTCGAGCGGGATTCGTGCGAGATACGGAATGAACAGGAACAGACCGCCGACCTTCGTGCGGAAGGAACGCTCGGACAAGTCGAGGGCTCTCGCGTCGGCTACGTCCGCGGCGTCTGGCCGAGTGCGGGACGGTCGTTCGTCATCCGCGCGCCGTGGCAAGCGTGCGAAGCCCTCGTCCCTCAGGATCTTGGACACCGCTGCGATGCTCAGCCTCTCCGGCTCGTCGAGCGCGGATCGGATGTCGTAGACCGAGAAGTTCTGCTTTCGAAGGGCGATGACCCTGTCGCGGACTCCCTTCCGACCTGACGAGACCCGCGCGGACGTCGGCGACACGAAGAATGCTCGATGTGGGTTCTTGCGGAACTCGTGGCACAAGACCCGGAAGCTCCCTGGCGTGTAGCCGAAGCGACGCGCCACCTCCACGGAAGGCTCCTGGCCGACGAAGTACGCGCGCAGAGCCTCGTACTGCCGGTGAGTGGCGTTGGACGGCTTGAGGAAGGCGTCCGCAAGATCCGTTAGGTTCCGCCCTGAACCTTCGATCATGCAGCCACTATGTCTTGTGGCTACAGCATGGTCAAGACACAATCCCCTCGGGACCACAGAAATCGCATCAGAACGCCGGACAACGCCGTTCTGCGCCGTTCCCGGACCGGTTCGCATCGTCACGATGCCTCCCGATGACTCGGTGGGCCGTTCACAGACCTCCAGTGCATGCCTAACCCACAACCCTGCTGATCGCCGCCATCTGGCCTCTAGGCTCAGCGCAAGGCCATCCCCGTTAGGCGGCAGCTCCGGTGGGAATCCAGGCTAGAGACGCAGGATCGTGGTGGCGAGGAGGCGCGTGCGTCGATCGGGCCGCGGCGGCGGGGCGGCCACCTGTCGGGGCTCGGCCTGCGGAGGCTCGAGGGGCGCGAACGCGACGACCGTGGGCTGCATCGAGGGCTCCGGCGGCTCCGGCACGCGCGGCTCGGGCACGCGCGGCACCGGGGCGGGCTCCAGGGGCAGAGCCAGGTCGATGCAGCATCCGGACTCGCTGCGCGCCGTTTCGATGCCCGGGGCTTCGGGAGCGCCGGCTTCGTCGTCGGCCGCGCCACAGCAATCGCAGACGGCTCGTGTCGCCGCGGCCGCGCAGCGTTCCGCGGAGCAGACCTAGAACGCACGGAGGGGTCCGAGGATGACGGCGATCAGCGCGAGCAGGAGCGCAAGTCTGAGTGCGTGCGTCGAGGACCGGGGATTGCGCGAAGTGATCAAGACAGCCGGTGCGGCGACAGCCGAGAAGGTCGGGTCGTCGCACGTCGATGTCAAGGGGTGACTGCAACGGATGGTGCGCGGCGCGCGCTGAGCGCGCTCAGCCACCGAGCAGGCTTTGCAGCCGTTCGATCGCTGGCAGCAGGTCTTGCGGCTCACTCAGCGTCGGCCGGAACAGGTCGCCCATCTCCAGGATGCGGCGCGGCATGTTGTGGATCGTGAACTGGCTCGGATGGAGGTCGGAGTTCAGCTCATCCCAGTGCAGCGGTGCCGACACCGTCGCGCCTGCCACGGGTCGAGCCGAGTACGGCGGCACGACGGTCTGGCCTCGGCGGTTCTGCAGGAAGTCCAGGTAGATCCGCCCGCCGCGCTTCGCCGGGGTGCGCTCGATCGACGCGATGTCCTTGTGGTCGCGCAGGATCACGCGCGCGATGCCCTCGCAGAACATGCGGCTGTGATCGTACGTGTAGCCGGCCTCGAGCGGGATGTGCACGTGCATGCCGGTCTTGCCCGAGGTCTTCACGCACGCGGTGACGCCGATCGAGGACAGCACCTTGCGCGCGGCGCGCGCGATGCGGAGCACGTGTGAGAACGGCGAGGTCTTGGCGTCGATGTCGAGCACTGCCCAATCAGGACTGTCAGGGGTCTGGTGCCGCGACAGCCACGGGTGGAGGTCGATGGTGCCGAGGTTCGCGAGGCACAGCAGACAGTCGCGGTCCTGGCAGAGCATGTGGCGGATCGGTCGGCCCTTGCTCTCGCTGGCGATGGGCACGGTGGGGAACCAGTCCGGCAGGTGCTCCGGTGCC
>JBFWSI010000270.1:0-5762 GCA_050248455.1 Gammaproteobacteria bacterium
TCGTGGAGGGAGTGGCCGTGAACGTCTTCATGATTGCGCCTGCCGGAAAAGAGGCGCAATGTTACGGATGGCCTCCGGGCTTGTCAACGACGGCGGAGCCGCTATCCACCTGTTTTGACACGCATTTATAGGTGAGCCCATGAAATCCCAGCCCGCCTCCGCGGCGCCTCGCGCGTATGGCCCGTTCGATCGTCTGCTGATGGCCGTCGACGGGCTCGCCCGCGGCCTCGGCGAGCGCGCGCCGACCGGGGTGCCGAATCCCGCCGGGGACATTCCCGAGGTCCCGCTCGCCGAGCCCGAACGGCAGCGTTCCGCCGCGCTGATGCGCGTGAACCATACCGGCGAAATATGCGCACAGGCGCTTTATGCGGCCCAGTCCGCCTGGAGCACGGACCCCGCAGTGCGCGCGATGCTCGATGCGGCCGGTGACGAGGAGTTCGCCCACCTCGACTGGTGTGCCGAGCGCCTGCGTGAGCTGGACAGTCATCCGAGCCGGCTGAACCCCTTCTGGTTCGTCGGCGCCTATGCGATAGGCAGCGCCTTCGCGGCGCTCGGCAATGCGTGGAGCATGGGTTTCCTCGACGAGACCGAGCGCCAGGTGGTCACCCACCTCGACGATCACCTCGCGCGCCTGCCCAGGGGCGACCGCCGCAGCACCGCGATCCTGCGCCAGATGCAGCGCGACGAAGCCCGCCATTCCGCGAGCGCCGTGCGTCACGGGGCGCGCTCGCTGCCGCTGGCGGTGTGCCTGATGATGAAGGGGCAGGCGGCCTTGATGAAGGCGGTGGCCGCCCGCATCTGAAACCGGGCCGCGCGCGGTGGTTCACCGTGACGCGGCTTTCACCTTCGAATCTGGAGTGGAGTCATCACCGTGCGCAGCGCGTCGCGTTTCCCTTCGTCCGTGTTCCTGATCCTGGCCTCGATCGCGGGTCTCGCCGCGCAGGCCGCGCTGCCGGCCCAGGTCGACGGCGCGCCGGTACCGACGCTCGCGCCGATGCTCGAGCGCGTGATGCCCGCCGTCGTCAACATCTCGACCGCCGGCCACGTCGAACTGAAGCAGCACCCGCTGTTCAACGATCCGTTCTTCCGCCGTTTCTTCGAGTTGCCGAACATGCCACGGGAGCGCAAGACGCAGAGCCTGGGCTCGGGCGTGATCGTCGATGCGAAGCGCGGCCTCGTGCTGACCAACAACCACGTCGTCGCCAATGCCGATCAGATCAACGTGCGGCTGAACGACGGCCGCAGCTTCGAGGCCGAGCTCGTCGGCACCGACCCGGAAACGGACGTCGCGGTGATCCGCATCGAGGCGAGCGGCCTCACGGCGCTGCCGCCCGCGGATTCGGACGGCGCCCGCGTCGGCGACTTCGTCGTCGCGATCGGCAATCCCTTCGGTCTCGGCCAGACGGTCACCTCGGGCATCATCAGCGCACTCGCGCGCAGCGGGCTCGGCATCACCGGCTACGAGGACCTGATCCAGACCGACGCCTCGATCAATCCCGGCAATTCCGGCGGCGCGCTCGTCAACCTGCGCGGCGAGCTGGTCGGCATCAATACGGCGATCTACTCGCAGAGCGGCGGCAACATCGGCATCGGCTTCGCGATCCCGGTCAACATGGCGCGCCAGGTGATGGAACAGCTGGTGCGCTACGGCGAAGTCAATCGCGGCTACCTCGGCGCCGAGATGCAGAATCTCGATCCCGAGCTCGCGGCCGCCTTCGGGCTCGAGAACGCGCAGGGCGCGGTGCTCGTCAACATCGTGCCGGGCTCGCCGGCCGAGAAGGCCGGTTTGCGTCCGGGCGACGTCGTCACGGGCGCCAACGGCAGGGCGATCCGCGACGCGGCCAGCCTGCGCAACCAGGTGGGCCTGCTGCGCGTCGGCGATCGGATCACGCTGGAGGTCCTGCGCGACGGCAAGCGCATGCAGGTGGCGGCGAACATCGGGGCGCGTACCGCCAGCGCCGCGCCGGCCGGCATCAAGAACGAGCGCCTCGCCGGCGTCAGCCTCGGCGAGATCCCGAAGACCTCGGCGTATTACGGCCAGGTGGCGGGCGTGATGGTGTTCGAGGTCGCGACCGGGACGCCGGCCTGGGGCGCCGGCCTGCGTGAAGGTGACGTCATCACGTCCGTCAATCGCCAGACCGTCGAGGACCTGCAGACCTTTCTCGGCTACGTCGGCCAGATCAAGGGCGCGCTGCTGCTGGGCGTCCTGCGCGGCAACCAGTCGGCCTATCTGGTGATTCGCTGAGGGTCCGGGCCGCCCGCCCGGATTCCGCTGCGCTTCTTCCGGGCTACGAGACGGCGCAGGGTGTCGCGGCGGTGTGCGCTTCTTCGCGCACGGCTGACTCGAGCAGGTAACGCAGCAGCGCAACCGTCACGCAGCGCTCGCCGGCGAGCGATCCGACGCTGACGGTGCAGGGCGCGTCCGGCTCGCCGAAGCCGTCGGTGACGAGCGTGGCGCCGGGAAAATGCCGGGCCTGCGTATAGCGGTGCGTCGTGATCACGGTGACGAGCTGCGCGGCGCGCGCCGCCTTCAAGCCGTTCAAGGTGTCTTCGAAGGCGATGCAGACGCTCGCCGGCAGGTTGAGACCGCGCAGCGCGGCGAGGTACACCGCCGGCGATGGCTTCTTCGCCTGCACCGTGTCGCAGGACTCGATGGCGTCGAACCAGTCGCGCCAGTCGGCGGGCAGGTTCAGATCGAGCAGGGTCTCGAGATTGCTCCGCGCGGAGCTCGTCGCCAGCGCGAGCTTGAGCCCGGCGTCGCGGGCCTCGCGCAGCAGTCGCTCGACGCCCGGCCGCAGCCGCAGCCGCCCGGCGCGCAGCATCTCGGCGTAGATCTCGGTCTTGCGTGCATGCAGCTCGCGGATCAGATCGGGCGTCAGGATCTCGCCCGGCCCCTGCGCCAGCAGCTCGCGCATGTAGAATTCGATGCGTTCCCTGCCGCCGGAGATCGCGAGCAGGCGCTCGTAGAGCGCCGGCGACCACTCCCACGGAATCGTGTATTCCGCGAAGGCGCGATTGAAGGCCAGGCGATGCACTTCCTCGGTATCGGCAAGCGTGCCGTCGACATCGAAGATCAGGGCTTTCAGGCGGGTCATGTCAGCGGTATCGACCATGCGTTCGAGCGGCTGTAGCAATGGGGTTCACTCTAAGCTCATCCAGGTGACGAACTGTGCGCGGCTCCGCAGATCGACGCCGCAATCCTGTCGGTCATTCTCCCGCTTCGAGTCGGTTGTCGGCGCCGGGTTCCGTCGCGATCTCCGCGCCTGCGCCGAGCTCCACCCGCTCGATGCGGCCGAAGCGGTCGGCGATGCGGCGCGCAGACACGTGCACCTTCTGCACATCGTCGTGGGCCTGCGCGATGTGACGTGCGAGCGCGTCCATGCGTTCACGAAAGCGCTCGAAATCCTTGCCGAGATGGCCGAGATGATGCTGGATGATGTCGACCTGCTCGCGCGTCGCCGCGTCCTTCAGCACCGCACAGGCCGTCGTCAGCACCGCCCACAGCGTCGTCGGCGACACCAGCCACACGCGCGCCGCATGGGCCTCGTCGACGAGCTCGGGATGATGGCCCTGGATCTCGGCGAACACCGCCTCGGCCGGGATGAACATGATCGCGCCGTCGGCCGTCACGTTCGGCACGATGTATTTCGACGCGATGTCGCGAATGTGCTTGCGGATGTCGAGCTTGAACTGGCGCTCGGCCTGGCGGCGCTCGAGCTCGGGCAGCGACGGATCGGCGAGACGCCGCCAGGCCTCGAGCGGAAATTTCGCGTCGATCGCAAGCGTGCCGGTCGGCGCCGGCAGGAACAGCGCGCAGTCCGCGATGCGGCCGTTCGGCAGTGCATGCTGGAGCGCGAAGTGCGCTTCCGGCATCACGTTGCGCACCAGCGCCGCGAGCTGCACTTCGCCGAAGGCGCCGCGCGAGCGCTTGTCCGCGAGCACCTGCTGCAGGCTGACGACCTCGCCGGACAGCGCCGTGATTCGCTTCTGCGCCTCGTCGATCAGCGCCAGCCGCTTGAGCACGTCGGCGAAGGTGGCCGTGGTCTTCTCGAAGCCGTCGGCGAGCCGGCGATCGACCTGCCCGGCGATGTCCTTGAGGCGCGCATCGGTCGCCTGCGTCAGCGTGTCGACGCGCAGGCCGAGCTCGGCGGCGCTGCGCGCGAGCGCGTCCGCGACCTGCTGTTGGACGACCAGAAAACCTTGCTGCAATTGCTCGCCGAGTCGCTGAATGCTGTCCGCCTGCCGTCGCTCGAAGCCCGCGCGGTGCTCCGCCAGGGTCGCGCCGATCTGCTCGCGCAGCCCGCCGAAGGCCTCGGCCAGCGCGGCGCGCTGCTCGGCGATGCCGGCCGTCACGGCGCCCTGGGTTGCGGCCGCGCGCGCGACCAGCTGTTCGCGCAGGCGGCCCGCGTCCGCCAGGGCCTGGTGCTGGTGACTCGCGACGACGTCGAGCCGCGCGCGCAGCTCGACCAGCAGGGTCTGCTGTTCGGCGAGCGCGCGCAGGTTCTGCGCGTGAAGGCGCATCGACCACGCGAGCACGAGCAGCGCGAGCAGTGCACCGAGCGCGGCGACCGCGGCCGCCGGCGGCAGCTCGGCGAGCAGGCTGCTCAGCGAAGCGGGCACGCAAGTCGCCGACGCGGCGCCGGATGCGCGTCGCGTGGCGTTTCGCTGGCAGGGAAATGCATGGGCGAATGATACGCTGCCGCTGCACGACGGGATCAATCCGAGCACGGACGCAGGCGATGGCACACGGCGGCGACGAGCGCAAATCCGGCACACCCCGCAAGGGACGCGGCAGCGCGTCGCGTCCCGATCCGCGCTACCTCGACACGCAGCGTGCCGCCGTCGACGACGAGTGGCCGGGCCACGACGACGTGCCTGCGACGCTGCGCACGACGGTCACCTGGGAGCGGCCGCGCACGATCATCAGCCGCAACCGCTCGCCCGATCTCCCCTTCGAACAGACCCTGAATCCGTATCGCGGCTGCGAGCACGGCTGCACCTACTGCTACGCGCGGCCGACGCATGCCTATCTCGATCTGTCGCCGGGGCTGGATTTCGAGACGCGCCTGTTCGCGAAAGCCGACGCCGCCCGCGTGCTCGAGCGCGAGCTCGCGGCGCCGGGCTATCGCTGCACGCCGTTCATGCTCGGCGCGAACACCGACGCCTATCAGCCGATCGAGCGCGAGCTGCGCGTGACGCGCGCGATGCTGGAGGTGATCGCCGCGACCCGGCATCCGGTCAGCATCGTCACCAAGTCGGCGCTGGTTGAACGCGACATCGATCTGCTGCGTGAGCTCGCGCAGGTCGAGGCCGTGCAGGTCTTCCTGTCGATCACGACGCTCGATGCCACGCTCGCGCGCCGGCTCGAGCCGCGTGCCGCGTCACCGCAACGTCGGCTCGCCGCGCTGCGCGCGCTCGCGGGCGCGGGCGTCCGCTGCGGCGTGATGATCGCGCCGGTCATTCCCGCGCTGAACGATCCCGAGATTGAAGCGATCCTCGCGGCCGTCGCCGATACGGGTGCGCGCCATGCGGGCTACGTGATGCTGAGGCTGCCGCGCGAAGTCGGCCCCTTGTTCCAGGAGTGGCTGAGCACCCACTATCCGCTGAAGGAAAGCCGCGTGCTGTCGCTGCTGCGCGATCTGCGCGAAGGGGCGCTGTCGGATGCGCGCTTCGGCACGCGCATGACGGGCACCGGCGTCTTCGCGCAGCTGATCCGCGATCGCTTCCGCAAGACCTGCGCGCGGCTCGGGCTCAATCGCAGC
>JBFWSI010000271.1:0-5761 GCA_050248455.1 Gammaproteobacteria bacterium
TCGCGCCGCGGCTGACGGCCGATTTCCTGTTCGAAAAGGATCGGCGGTTCGCCAAGGTCGCACTGGACGACGACGAGTACGCGCTGTACCGGGAGATCTACCAGCGCGTGGCACAGACGCTGCCGAGTCCGGCGCTCGTGATCTATCTGCAGGCCTCGGTGCCGACGCTGCTCAAGCGCATCGCCCGGCGCGGCATCGACTACGAACAGCGCATCGAAGCAGAATATCTCGGGCGCCTGTGCAACGAGTACGTCGATTTCTTTCACCGCTACGACGAGGCACCGCTGCTGATCGTCAACGCGGAGGAAATCAACCCCGTCGACAACGACGCGCACTACGCGCTGCTGCTGGCCGAGATCGAGCACGGGGTCGTGGGGCGACGGTATTTCAATCCGGGGGTTTGAGGGCTTTGCGTAGCGGAAGTGCTGTTGAATCCAGCCACGGAGGGCACGGAGAAATAATTTGATTGAGCCTGCGGCTCCGTAACGCGGTCGCGCGGACGGGCGCAGGCGTGACGGAAGCGCTCATCAATCCCTTTCTTCCTCCGTGCCCTCCGTGGCTATATAGCTGAGCGTAAATACGCCCCAGTGCGTGTCGATTACCGTCATTCCCGCGCCAGCGGGAATCCACGCCGGACGAGGAGGTCTCCGTCGGGCGATTCTTCTTTTTCCGCGCTGGACGCCGGGGGCGTGCGTGGATGCCCGCTGGCGCGGGCATGACGGGGGAGGTTTCTACACGGGCATACGCTATCGAAACGCCAGTGGAGTGGATTTACGCTCAGCCATATAGATTTAAAGCGCACATCAACCAGCACCGAGCCGCCGGTTTGCCGCGTGGGTTACACTGAGGATGCGTCTTCAATGGATGCCGGGCACACATGAACACGGTTTTTTCGGTCGAGGATCTGCGCGCGGTGATCGCGGGCTGGCGGCGCGAAGGGCTCACGATCGCCTTCGTGCCGACGATGGGCAATCTGCACGAGGGGCACATCTCGCTGCTGACGGAGGCGCGCACGCGCGCCGATCGCACCGTCGTCAGCATCTTCGTCAATCCGATCCAGTTCGGCCGCGGCGAAGACTACGCGCGCTATCCCTCGACGCTGGAGGCCGATCAGCAGAAGCTGTCCGCGGCGGGGCTCGATCTGCTGTTCGCGCCGAACCTCGATCAGCTCTATCCCGGCGGCATCGAGGAAGACACCCGCGTCACGGTGCCGGGCCTGTCCACCATCCTGTGCGGCCAGTATCGGCCGGAGCATTTCTCGGGCGTCGCGACCGTCGTCACCAAGCTCTTCATCAACGTGCAGCCCGACGTCGCGCTGTTCGGCGAGAAGGACTATCAGCAGGTCCTCGTCATCAAGCGCATGGTCCACGACCTGCTGATCCCGGTCGAGGTCGTCGGCCTGCCGATCGTGCGTGAAACCGACGGCCTCGCGATGAGCTCGCGCAACGGCTACCTGAACGCGGAAGAGCGCGGGCGTGCGCCGCTGATCCACAAATCGCTGCAGCGGGCCGCCGACAAGCTGCGCGCACAGCTCGCCTCGCTGATCGCAATCGAGACCGCCGGCATGGCCGAGCTCGCCGCCGCCGGCTTCCGGCCCGAGTATTTCAGCATCCGCCGCGCAGCCGATCTCGAAGCGCCGCAGACCGGGGATACCAGCCTGCAGATCCTCGTCGCGGCCTGGCTCGGTTCGGCGCGCCTCATCGACAACGTCCGCGTCGAGATGCCGGCCCCGCTGCGCGTGTCATGAGCATGGAGCCGGCCGGCGCAGCCGTCGTCGTCATCGGCAACGAGATTCTCTCGGGGCGCACGCGTGACGCGAACGTGCAGGCGATCGGCAGCGCGCTCGGGACCGTCGGCATCCGCCTGCGCGAAGTACGCATCGTCGAGGATCGCGTCGCAGCGATCGTCGAGGCGGTCGATGCGCTGCGCGCGCGCTACGCCTATGTCTTCACCACCGGCGGCATCGGGCCGACGCACGACGACATCACGACCGACGCGATCGGCACGGCCTTCGGCCGCGAAGTGCGCCACGACCCGCAGGCCGTCGAGCTGCTGACGCGCTACTACGGCCCGACCGAGGCGACCGAGATCCGGCTGCGCATGGCGCGCGTGCCGGTCGGCGCGACGCTCATCGACAATCCCGTCAGCGCCGCGCCCGGCTTCAGAATCGAGAACGTATTCGTCCTGCCCGGGGTGCCGCGCATCCTGCAGGGCATGCTGCCCGGCGTGCTCGCCACCCTGCCGGGTGGGCCGCCGATCCTCAGCCGCACGGTGACCGCATGGGTGCGCGAAAGCGACGTCGCCGCCGAGCTCGCCGTCGTCCAGGCCCGCCACCCCGGCCTCGACGTCGGCAGCTACCCGTTCGTGCGCGACGGCCGCTTCGGCACGGCCTTGGTCGTACGCGGCAACGACGCCGCCGGCGTGGACCTCGCGGCCGGCGACATCGCCGCCTTTCTGCGCGCGCGCGGTGTCGAATTCGACGAGGGCGGCGAGCCTGCCGCGTCCTGAACACCGTCCCTGTCCGGGTCGCTTCCGCATCCGGCCGAAGCGCCCAATTCTTTGAATGTTCAGCCCTTTGGTGTAGCTTAGGCCCCCCGTTCCGACGCTCCCAGCGATGAGCAAGCGCGTTTTCGTCAAGACCTTCGGCTGCCAGATGAACGAGTACGACTCGCAGAAGATGGTCGATCTGCTGCGCGTCTCGCACGGCTTCGAGCCGGCCGCTTGCGCCGAAGAAGCCGACCTGCTGCTGCTGAACACCTGTTCGGTGCGCGAGAAGGCGCAGGAAAAGCTCTTTTCGGAGCTCGGGCGCTGGAAGACGCTGAAGGACGCCCGGCGCGGGGTGGTGATCGGCGTCGGCGGCTGCGTCGCGAGCCAGGAGGGCGAGCGCGTGTTCGCCCGCGCGCCCTATGTCGACCTCGTGTTCGGCCCGCAGACTTTGCATCGGCTGCCCGCACTGTACGATGCGGCGCTCGCCGAGCGGCGGCCGCTCGTCGACGTGTCCTTCCCCGAAATCGAGAAGTTCGATCGCCTGCCGGAACCGCGCGCCGAAGGCCCGACCGCCTTCGTCTCGATCATGGAAGGCTGCAGCAAGTACTGCACCTTCTGCGTGGTGCCGTATACGCGCGGCGAGGAATTCAGCCGGCCGTTCGACGACGTCATCGCCGAGATCGCCGCGCTCGCCGCGCAGGGCGTGCGCGAAGTGACCCTGCTCGGCCAGAACGTGAATGCCTATCGCGGTCCGATGCACGACGGCCGGATCTGCGATCTCGCCGCGCTCGTGCGCTACGTGGCCGCGATCGACGGCATCGAGCGCATCCGCTACACGACCTCGCATCCGGTCGAGTTCACCGAGCGCCTGATCCAGGCCTATGCCGACGTCCCCGAGCTCGTCGGCCACGTGCACCTGCCGGTGCAGAGCGGCTCGGATCGCATCCTCGCGCAGATGAAGCGTGGGCACACCGTGCTCGAGTACCTGTCGAAGATCCGCCGTCTGCGCGAGGCGCGGCCGGACATCTCGATCTCCTCCGACTTCATCGTCGGCTTCCCGGGCGAGACCGCGGCGGACTTCGCCGCGACGATGAAGCTCGTCGACCAGGTCGATTTCGATCACTCCTTCAGCTTCATCTACAGCCCGCGGCCGGGGACGCCGGCGGCCTCGCTGCCGGACGATGTCACGCCGGAGGAGAAGAAGGAGCGCCTCGCGATCCTGCAGCGCCGCCTCGAGGAGCTCGCGCAGCAGAAGAGCCGCCGCATGGTCGGCAGCCGGCAGCGCGTGCTCGTCACCGGCCACTCGCGCAAGGACGCGCAGGAGCTCGCTGCGCGCACCGAGAACAACCGCGTGGTCAATTTCGCCGGCGACGCGGCGCTGATCGGCCACTTCGTCGAGCTGCGGATCACTGCGGCCCTGCCGAACTCGCTGCGCGGCGAACAGTGGGTGCCGGTCGAACGCGCGGGCTGATGGCCGACGACATCCCGATCGAGCTCGCGCTCGAGCCTCTCGACAACGAACGCCTCGCGAACCTGTGCGGGCAGTTCGACGATCACCTGCGCCTGATCGAGCGCCGGCTCGGCGTGGAGATCGGCAACCGCGGCAACGTGTTCAACATCACCGGCGAAACCGCGGCGCGCGAGACGGCGGCGGGCATCCTGCGCGCCCTCTACGCCGCGACCGCGCACAAGCTGCTCGCGCCGGCCGACGTCCACCTGCAGCTGCAGGAATCGGCCGCCGAGCTCGCGCGGCTCGGCGCGCCGGCCGACGACGAAGACGTCGTGATCCAGACGCGACGCGGCGTGATCAAGGCGCGCGGCGCGAACCAGAAGATGTACCTGCGCAACATCGAGCGCTGCGACATCAGCTTCGGCGTCGGGCCGGCGGGCACCGGCAAGACCTATCTCGCGGTCGCGGCGGCCGTCGCCGCGCTCGAACGCGACCGCGTGCGGCGCCTGTGCCTGGTGCGGCCGGCCGTCGAAGCCGGCGAGCGGCTGGGTTTCCTGCCCGGCGACATGGCGCAGAAAATCGATCCCTATCTGCGGCCGCTCTACGACGCGCTGTACGAGATGCTCGGCTTCGAGCGCGTCGCGAAGCTGATCGAGCGCAACGTGATCGAGGTCGCGCCGCTCGCCTTCATGCGCGGGCGCACGTTGAACGACGCCTTCATCATCCTCGACGAGGCGCAGAACACCACCATCGAGCAGATGAAGATGTTCCTGACCCGCATCGGCTTCGGCGCGAAGGCGGTGATCACGGGCGACGTCACGCAGATCGACCTGCCGCGCGGCCGGGAATCCGGCCTCAAGCATGCGATCGAGGTGGTGCGGCAGATCGAAGGGATCAGTTTCACCTTCTTCCGATCGCAGGACGTCGTGCGCCATGCGCTCGTCGGCCGCATCCTCGATGCCTACGAGGCCCATGAAAACCGCCCGCGTCCCGACGAAATCTGAGGCCGGCGGCCTCGACGTCGTCATCCAGCGCGCGAGCGCGCTGCGCGGGCTGCCGACGAACATCGCGATGCGCGGCTGGATCGTGCATGCGCTGCGGCGCTTCCGGCGCGACGCGAGCCTGACGGTGCGCATCGTCGACGCGCGCGAGGGCGCGACGCTGAACCGGCGCTGGCGCGGCAAGCAGGGGCCGACCAACGTGCTGTCGTTTCCGGCGTCGGGCCTCGCCGGCATCGCGCCGGCGCTGCTCGGCGACATCGTGCTGTGCGCCCCGGTGCTGAAGGCCGAGGCCGCCGCGCAGCGCAAGACCATCGCCGCGCACTGTGCGCATCTGCTGGTGCACGGCACCCTGCACCTGCTCGGTTACGATCACGAGCGGCCGCGCCAGGCCGCGGCGATGGAACGCCTCGAAACCGAGCTGCTCGCCGAACTCGAGTTCCCCGATCCCTATGCGGAGCGACCGTGAGCCCATGACCGACGAACCTCACCCTGCACCCAGCGCGGCCCGCGGCTGGTTTCATCGCCTGCTCGATCCCCTGCGCACACGCCTCGCGGCCGTGCTGCATCCCGGGGCCCGCAACCGGCAGGATCTGATCCGCTACGTGCACGATGCCGAGAGTCGGCATCTCATCGACGTCGACACGGCGGCGATGATGGAAGGCGCGGTGCTGGTGTCGGAGACGAAGGTGCTGGACATCATGGTGCCGCGCTCCGAGATGGTGTTCATCGAGGCCGACGCGACCCCCGCCGCGTTCCTGCCGAACGTGCTCGAGTCCGCCCAGTCCCGTTGCCCGGTGCTCGCCGCCACGCACGAGAAGGTCAT
>JBFWSI010000272.1:0-5744 GCA_050248455.1 Gammaproteobacteria bacterium
AAGATCGCGTCCTCGCTGATCGAGAAGATGTTCGGGATCACCGCGAAGCCCATCGCGATGCCGACCACCAGCGAGTTGCGCTGGTCGTAGCTCATGCCGAGCTCGGTCCCGAGCCAGCGCGGCAGATTGCCGTCGAAGAAAATCTGCTCCAGCGGCTGGCTCACGGCCATCGCGAGCGCCAGGGCGCCGACGAGCAGCGGCACGATCAGCAGCACTTCGCGGCCCGGCGGCAGCAACCGCCGCAGCCCGGCCGGCACCCACGACCAGGCGAACGACGCAAGGCCGACCGACAGCGGCATCAGCAGCATCGCGAGGAACACGCCGATGAGATGGGACTCGATGATCGGCGCGAGCCACAGCCCGGCGAGGAAGCCGAGGATGACCGTCGGCAGCGCGGCCATGATCTCGATCGAGGGCTTCACCACCGCGCGCAGCTTCGGATGCATGAAATAGGCGGTGTAGATCGCGCCGAGGATCGCGAGCGGCACGGCGAAGAAGAGGGCGTAGAAGGCGGCCTTGATGGTGCCGAAGGCGAGCGGCGTCAGGCTGAACTTGGGTTCGAAGTCGCTGCTCGCGGACGAGGACTGCCAGATGAACTCGGGCTGGGCGCGACCCTCGTACCACACCTTGCCCCACAGCGAGCGCCACGACACCTCGGGATGCTCGTTGACGAGGGCATAGCGCTTCGCGCTGCCGTCGTGGCCGGCGGCGAGCACGGTGTCGGCGCGCGGCGAGATCGCGAGCGCGAGCGCGTCCGCGACGCCGGTGGCCTCGGTCAGCAGCGTGCGCTCGGCCGTGGCGTGGAAGACGCCGAGCGTGCCGCCGGCGTCGATCGCGACGAAACCCTTGCGGAACCATTCGGGCGCGATCCGGCGCACGGGCTGCGTGAACGCCGTGAACTCGCGGATGCGCGTCAGGCGGAAATTGTTCGCTTCGTCGCGCACCGGGAACCACTGCGTGATCCGGCCGCGACTGTCGCCGACCAGCAGCGAATGGCCGCCGGCGAGGAAACGCAGCTCGGTGACCTCGACGTCCGGGGGGACGAGCTGGACGGTTTCGACGAGCTTCGGCTTTTCCTTGTCGCGGATGTTCCAGTAGCCGATCTCGCGACCCGCGAGCACGTAGAGCTCCTGCTGATCGCCGTCGACGAGCAGGGCGTCCGGCACGGCCGGCAGCTGCGCGACCTCGACGCTGGTCGTCTCGAAGCTCGGCGCTTCGTCGTCGAGCAGCAGCCCCTCGGCGGGTGCGAGGTGGGTCAGGCGCAGCGTGCCGTCGACCGCGGCGGCCGCGATCGTCGTGCGCTCGTCGGCGCTCGCGACGGCGACCCGCGCGAGCGCGGCGCCGCCGGCCGTCAGCGCGATCGGCTCGGCGCCGACCGGCCAGGACAGCGCGGGCGTGATGCTGCGGACACCGCTGGGGAAACTGATGCGATAGACCGGCTTGGCGACGACGGCCCGGCCCCCGTCGAGTCCGAGCGCGAGCACGCCGAGACTGCGGAAGTCGCCGACACCGGCTTCGATGCGCGCTCCGGCCGGCACCAGGCTGCCCTCGACCAGCGCCTTGCCGTTGTCGACGCCGACAAAGCGATAGCTGCCGTCGGCAGCCACGGTGAACAACACGTCGCCGTGTTCGTTGGTCGACAGGTGCACGACGTCGGCGGGGAGGGCGACGTCGGCCGCCGGGCTCAAGGTCGCGGCGCGGAACAGCGGGACCACCACCCACAGCAGGTAGAAGAAGATCGTCACCAGCGCGACGATCACCGTCACCCCGCCGACCCCCATCACGAGGCCGAACAGCCGGTCCTTGACCATGCGCCAGCCGCGATGGGCAAGTTCTGCCTTCGTCACTTCGGAGAACAGGGCGTCGGACACGAGGAGACCTGTGGGATCAGGGGGCGAGAGTATCGCGCGGCATTATGAAAGGAAGGCGCGGGCGGGAACACCCCGCCACAGGCCTTGCCCATCGCGGGCCGGATCGGGCGGATCCGGCCGCCGCTTCAGGGCGCCGAGTCGAGCTTGGCGAGCGCCTTCGCCGCGGTCTTCGCCGGCAGCGGGATGTAGCCGTCCTTGACGACGATCTGCTGACCGGTCTTCGACAGCACCATCTTCAGGAACTCGGCCTCCAGCGGCGGCAGCGGCTCGTTCGGGTGCTTGTTCACGTAGATGAAGAGAAAGCGCGAAAGTGGGTACTTGCCAGACAGCGCGTTCTCGGGGGTGACTTCGATGAACTCACCGCCGTCCTTCTTCGCCAGCGGCACGATGCGCACGCCGGAAGTCCGGTAGCCCTCGCCGGAGTAGCCGATGCCGTTCAGCGACTTGGTGATCCCTTGCACGACCGAAGCCGAGCCCGGCTGCTCGTTGACGGTGTTCTTGAAGTCGCCCTTGCACAGCGCCGCTTCCTTGAAATACCCGTAGGTGCCCGATACCGAGTTGCGGCCGAAGAGCTGGATCGCCTGTGCGGCGAGATCGCCCTTGACGCCGAGTTCGCCCCAGGTCGTGACCTCGTGGTCGTAGCCGCAGGCGCGGGTCGCGGAGAAGATCGCGTCGACCTGCGGAATCGTCAGCCCCGCAATCGGATTGTCCTTGTGGACGAAGACCGCGAGGGCGTCGACGGCCACGGGGATTGCGGTCGGCGCATAGCCGTGACGGGCTTCGAAGGCTTCGACTTCCTCGCTCTTCATCGACCGGCTCATCGGGCCCAGGGTCGCCGTGCCTTCGCTCAGGGCCGGCGGCGCCGTGCTCGAACCGGCGGCCTGGATCTGGATCGTCACGTTCGGATAGAGCCGCTTGTACTCCTCGGCCCACAAGGTCATCAGGTTCGCGAGCGTGTCCGAGCCGACGCTCGACAGGCTGCCCGACACGCCGCTGCCTTTGACGTAGTCCGGCAGGCCGGGGTCGAGGCCGGCGCCCTGCTCGGCGGCGTGGACGCTGCAGACGAGACTCGCGCCGAGCACGAGCGCGGTCAGTCGCATCGAGAACTTCATCGGTCTTGCCCCCTCGTGGTGATGGCACGCATTACAGGCGGGATTTGTTACAGGTGGATGACGGCCGCCGCCGCTCACTTGAGGGCGACGATGTAGCAGATCCAGCCGGCATCGGCATCCGCGACCTCGGCCGGCGTGAACTCGCCGTTCGGCTCGCCGGTCTTCTCGTTCCAGCCCTGGGTATAGACGATGACGCTCGAAAACCCCGCCTCGGCGAGGATTTCGCGGATTTCGGGCATCGTCCACAGGCGCCATTCGTAGCTGAAGGCCCGCGTCAGCCGCGAGCCGTCCGGAAACGAGAAGTGGATGTGGCAGGTCATGTCCCCGTTCAAGGGGTTGTAGCTCGCCTGCTCCCAGCAATAGTCGTAGCGACCGACCTTGCGCTTCTCCTTCAGCGCCTTGAACGCGTCGTAGCCGCCGTAGCAGTCGAGGAAGAACACGCCGTCCTTGATCAGATTGTCGCGCACGGTCGCGAAGTACTGCCGCATCAGCGCGCGCTCGCGGAAGATCCAGTAGCTGAAGTTCATCGCGAGCAGGATGTCCATCGGCCGCGTCTTCGCCGTCAGCACGTTGTCCTGCAGAAGCTTCACGCGCTCGCGGGCCGCCGGCTTCAGCGCGGCGAGATGGTGCTCGCGCCCCCAGGCCAGCACCGAGCCGTCCAGATCGACGCCCCAGGCCTGGTTGTCGCGACGCCGCCGCACCCATTCGCAGCAGACGTTGGCCGTGCCGCAGAAGTCCTCGCGCAGGGTGCGGGCGCGGCGGCCGCGCAGCTCGCGGAAGGTGTCGTCGACGAAATCGATCTCGGCTTCGGCATTCTGCACCGATTGCTCATAGAGCCTGTGGCGGTCGGCCCGCGCCGCCATCGAGAGCCCGCCGCGACGCCCTGCTGCCGGGGAACCGGCCTTCTTTTTCGCTTTCATACCGAAGGAATCGACCCGCTATACTGGATTTCGAAGCCGCGCATATTAATTAACAGGCTGGTGACAAACTACTGCGGCCGTCGGCTGCGGCTCGTCGCCATGCAGACGCCGGACGCACCAGATGGATGCCAGGACCCTCGACCTCAACGATCCGCAGTACTACATCAACCGCGAACTGTCGCTGCTCGAGTTCAACCGCCGCGTCGTCGAACAGGCCAAGGACACCAGCAATCCGTTGCTGGAACGGCTGCGCTTCCTGTGCATCGCGAGCAGCAACCTCGACGAGTTCTTCGAGATCCGCGTCGCCGGCCTGAAGCAGCAGGTGGCCTACAAGGCGGCCCAGCCCGGCCCCGATCAGCTCTCGCCGGCCGAGCAGGTGAAGCGCATCGGCGAGGTCGCGCAGCTGATCGTCGCCGAGCAATACCGGGTGCTGAACGAGGTGTTGACGCCGGCGCTCGCCGACGAAGGCATCCGCTTCCTGCGCCGCACCGAATGGAATGCGCGCCAGGCGGCATGGGTGAAGCGTCATTTCTATCGCGAGCTGCTGCCGGTGCTGTCCCCGATCGGGCTCGATCCCTCGCACCCGTTTCCCCGCATCCTCAACAAGAGCCTCAATTTCATGGTGTCGCTCGAAGGCACCGACGCCTTCGGCCGCGACAGCGCGATCGCGATCGTGCAGACGCCGCGCGCCCTGCCGCGCATCATCAACATTCCCCGGGAATACGCGACGGGCCCCTACGAGTTCGTGTTCCTGTCCTCGATCATCCACGCCCACGTCAGCGACCTCTTCCCCGGCATGCGCGTCACGGGCTGCTACCAGTTCCGCGTCACGCGCAACAGCGAGCTGTTCGTCGAGGACGAGGAAGTCGAAGACCTGCTGCACGCCCTCGAGGGCGAGTTGCATCAGCGCCGCTTCGGCGACGCCGTGCGGCTCGAAGTCGCCTTCGACTGCCCCGGCCAGATGACGGGCCTGCTGCTGCACGAGTTCGATCTCGGCGAAGCCGATCTCTACCGCTGCAACGGGCCGGTGAACCTGCAGCGGCTGATGGCGGTGCCGGACATGATCGATCGCCCGGATCTGAAATTCCCCGCGTTCACGCCGAGCCGCCCGCGACGCCTGCCGCCGAACGCGGATTTCTTCGGCGTGATCAAGCGCGGCGATCTGCTGCTGCACCATCCGTATCAGTCCTTCCTGCCCGTCGTCGAGTTCCTGCGCCAGGCCGCGCAGGACCCGGACGTGCTCGTGATCAAGCAGACGCTGTACCGCACGGGCCCGGACTCGCCGATCGTCAAGACGCTGGTCGACGCCGCGCGCGCCGGCAAGGAAGTGACGGTCGTCGTCG
Source organism: Gammaproteobacteria bacterium (assembly GCA_050248455.1). Classification (GTDB taxonomy): domain Bacteria; phylum Pseudomonadota; class Gammaproteobacteria. Next base: position 5,247 of record JBFWSI010000272.1, read on the forward strand.
AGCTGAAGGCGCGCTTCGACGAGGAAGCCAACATCGAGCTCGCGACGCGGCTGCAGGAAGCCGGCGCGCACGTCGTCTACGGCGTCGTCGGTTACAAGACGCACGCGAAGATGCTGCTCGTGGTGCGCCGCGAGGGCAAACAGCTGCGCCGCTACGTGCATCTCGGGACCGGCAACTATCATCCGCGCACGGCGCGCCAGTACACCGACTTCGGCATGTTCACCTGCGACAACGCAATTGCCGTGGACGTGCAGCGCATCTTCCACCAGCTCACCGCGCCGGGCCGCGCCGGCAAGCTCAAGAAGCTGCTGCAGTCGCCGTTCACGCTGCATCCGCGCGTGATCGAGCTCATCGGGCGCGAAGCCGAGCACGCGCGCAAGGGCCGGCCGGCGCGCATCGTCGCCAAGATGAACGCGCTGGTCGAGGTACAGACGATCGTCGCGCTCTACGAGGCCTCGCGCGCAGGCGTGAAGATCGATCTGATCGTGCGCGGGATCT
>JBFWSI010000273.1:0-5729 GCA_050248455.1 Gammaproteobacteria bacterium
GGGAAATCGCGAACGGCGACGGCGATCGCCTCGCCGCGCAGGGCATCGGTGAAGATGCGCTCGCGACGCTGGCCCGGCTCGCGACGCCGAGCCTGCTCAAGCTCACGGCGCGCTTAGCCATCGAGCGCCGGCCGCTGCCGCCGCGCGTGCGCGCGGGCGGCGACTCCGCGCGCGGCACGCGCCCTTCCGCGCTCGCGCCGGACGGCCGGTTGCCGGTGCATGCGCATGCGGCGCTGATCGGACAGAGCCTCACGGGGCCGCTGGTCGTCGACGGCGGCACTTTCACCTGGTACGTCGGCCCGGGCTGGCGCCTGGCGGTCGACGAACGCGGCGACGGCCGCCTCACGCGGAGGGCCGGCCGATGAGCATGCGACTGAAGACCGCCGAGAGCCTGCTGCTCGATCTCGAGGCCGAGCGCTGGATCTGTGAACGCTGCGCGCAGGATCTCGGTTCGGCGCGCGAGAACGTCAAGCGCGGGCTGCTCGTCGCCGAGCGCGACCCGCGCGAGGTGCACCCGCCGCTGATCGAAGGCGAGTTCACCTTCGCGCCGAATCCCGCCTGGGTGCGCATCCTCGAGTTCTACTGTCCCGGCTGCGGCACGCAGCTCGAGACCGAGTACCTGCCGCCGGGCCATCCGATCACCTGGACCACGCAGATCGATCTCGACAGCCTGAAGCGCCGCCTCGCGGCCGGCGAGCTGACGATCGAGGACGGGCATCTGAAGGTGGTGGCGCCATGAGGAGCGTGGACATCGACGTCGGCGGCACCTTCACCGATCTCGTGCTGAGCTTCGACGAACGGCGCGTAATCGCCAAATCGCCGACGACGCCCTACGACCTGTCGGTGTGCTTCATGAACGTGCTCGAGGACGGCGCCGATCAGCTCGGCTGCCCGGTCGCCGAGCTGCTGCCGCAGATCGAGGTCGTGCGCTACTCGACGACGGTCGCGATGAACCGGCTGATCGAGCGCCGCGGCCCGCGCCTGGGCTTCATGACCACCGAGGGGCACGAGGAGGCGGTGCTGATCGGCCGCGGCTCGCAGTGGGTCGACGGCCTCAGGATCGGCGAACGCCGCAACCTGGCGGTCCAGCACAAGCCGGCGCCGCTGGTCACGCGCCCGCTGATCGTCGGCATCAAGGAACGCGTCGACTCGACGGGCCGCGTGCTGCGCAAGCTCGACGAGGACGACGTGCGCGTGAAACTCCGCACGCTGATGGATCGCGGCGCGCGCGCGATCGCGGTGTCGCTGCTGTGGTCCTTCGCGAACCCCGCGCACGAGAAGCGCGTGCGCGAAATCATCCGCGAGGAATACAAGGGCTACCACGTCGGCTATCTGCCGGTGGTGCTGTCGCACGAGGTGGTCGGCAAGGTCGGCGAGTACGAGCGCTCGATGACCGCGATCCTCGACGCCTACCTGCAGCGCTCGATCAAGCTCGAGATGGAAGCGACCTGGGATCAGCTGCGCGAGCTCGGCTACCGCGGCAGCTTCCTGCTGACGCACAACACCGGCGGCAGCGCCGAGATGTTCAAGACCACCGCCTCGCGCACCTACAACGGCGGGCCGATCTCGGGCTTGATGGGCTCCTACCACATCGGCAAGTCGCTCGGTTACAAGAACGTCATCGCGAGCGACGTCGGCGGCACGAGCTTCGACGTCGGCATGGTCGTCGACGCCGGCGTGCGCAGCTACGAGTTCCGGCCGATCATCGATCGCTGGATGGTCGGGATCACGATGCTGCAGACGACCACGATGGGTGCGGGCGGCGGCTCGATCGCCTGGATCAACACGCTGCTGAACCGGCTCGAGGTCGGCCCGCGCAGCGCCGGCGCGATGCCGGGCCCGGTCTGCTACGACCTCGGCGGCACCGAGCCGACGGTGACGGATGCCGACGTCGTGCTCGGCTACATCTCGCCCGACAGTTATTTCGCCGGCCGCATGCCGCTCGATCGGGCCAAGGCAAGCGCGGCGATCGAAACGAAGATCGCGCGGCCGCTGGGCGTCTCGGTCGACGAGGCGGCCGCGATGATCCGCCGCATCGTCGAAGAGAACATGGCTTCCGCGATCAAGCGCGAAGTGCACCTGCGCGGCTACCATCCCGAGGACTTCGTGCTCTTCGCCTTCGGCGGCGGCGGGCCGACGCACGTCGCGGGCTACCGCGCCGACGTGCCGACGGCCGTGATCTTCCCGCAGTCTCCGGTGTTCTGCGCGCTCGGCAGCTCGGTGATGGACATCATGCATGTCTACGAAGTATCGAAGCGCATGGTGTTCATGGAAGCCGTGACCGAGAAGTTCACGACCGACTACGAGCCCTACAACGCGGCCGTGCGCGGGCTCGTCGAACAGGCGCAGATCGATCTGAAGGCCGAAGGCCTCGCGGTCGACACCGCCCTCTTCCAGATCGAGCTCGACATGCTCTACGGCGGCCAGGTGCACGTGAAGCGCGTCGCCGTGCCGCACCTGACGATCGACAACGAGCAGCAGCTGCAGGAAATCTACGCGGCCTTCGAGGCGGAGTTCAGCGCGGCGTTCAGCCCGCACGTCGTCAACCGGCCGGGCGGCGTCTACCTCGAGAACATCATTCTCAAGGCGACGGTGCCGACGGAGAAGCTCGAGCTGCCCGAGCAGCCGCTGCATCCGCCGGATGCCTCCTCGGCGCAGACCGGCACGCGTGAAGCCTACTGGCCGAGCCTCGGCGCCCGCGTCGCGACGCCGGTCTATCGCTTCGAGGCCATGCTGCCCGGTCACCGCATCGAAGGCCCGTCGCTGGTCGACGCCGAGTTCACGACCCTGGTCGTGCCGCCGGGGCAGGTGTTCACGATCGATGCGCGCGGCCTCGGCATCCTGCAGTACCAGAACGGAGCAGCGCGATGAGCTACCCGACCGTCGAAGAGAAACTGAACGCGCTGAAAATCACACCGATCACGGCGCACGAGGAGCGCTGTCTCGCGCTGGTCTCGCGCGGCGCCTACGAGATCGCCCTGCAGCGCACCGCCGACATCCTCGACGAGGGCTACGAGATCTTCATGCGCTCCTCGCGCAGCTCGATGGGCGTCGCCGGCGACTCGATCGTCGCGATGTTCAACGCGCACGGCGATCTCGTGAACGCCTCGGCCGGCACCTACCTGCACGCGGTGATCCCGCCGATCGTCATCAAGTACATCCTGAAGAAGTATCGCGAGAACCCCGGCATCGAGGACGGCGACATCTTCTACACCAACGACGCGCTGTACGGCGGCATCCACAATCCGGACCAGGTCGCGATCATGCCGGTGTTCCATGCCGGCGAGCTCGTCGCGTGGACCGCGGCGCTGTCGCACACGACCGAGACCGGTGCCTGCGAGCCGGGCGGCATGCCGCTGTCGGCGACCTCGCGCTTCGAGGAAGGCATGAACCTGCCGCCGATGAAGATCGGCCGCAACTTCCGCATCAACAACGACATCATCGAGCTGTTCGCGGCCTTCGGCATCCGCGCCGAGGCCAATGTGACGGTCGATCTGAAGGCGCGCTGCACGACGGCCGATCGCGTGCGCCTGCGGCTGGTCGAGATGTGCGAGCGCGAGGGCGCGGATTTCGTCACGGGCCTGTTCCGTCGCATGCTGATCGAGGCCGAGGCCGGCGCGCGCAAGCGGCTGATGACCTGGCCGGACGGCATCTACCGCTGCGTCAACTTCAGCGACGCCGCGGGGCTCACGCGCGGGCTGATCCGCAACTGCGCGATGACGATGACGAAGACGGGCGATCGCCTGACGCTCGACTTCACCGGCACGAGCCCGGAGAACCTCTCGAGCTACAACGCGCATCCGCAGGCCGTGATCGGCCATCTCGCTAACTACATCTACGAGTACGTGTTCCACGACCTGCCGATCTCGAGCGCGACCTTCGCGCCGATCGACTTCGTCTTCCCCGAGGCGAGCTGCCTGTCGCCGACGCCGCGCGCGGCGACCAGCAACGCGGTGATGATCTGCACCGGTGCGATGAGCGCGATCGCGAACTGCGTGTCGCGGGCGCGCTTTCCCAGCGAGGAATGGCAGCAGGCGACGGCCTCGATGGGCAACGGCGGCAACGCGCCCGTGATCGCGGGCACCTCGCAGTGGAACATGTCCTTCGCCGACATGATCGCCTATACGATCAACACCGAGGGCCAGGGCGCGCGCTGCACTTGCGACGGCATGGACGCCTACGGCTTTCCGTGGTGCGCCTTCGGGCGCGCGCCGGACGTCGAGAGCATGGAGAACGAGTTCCCGATGATCGTGCCGTTCAGCCAGCACTGGCCGGACTCCGGCGGCCACGGCAAATACCGCGGCGGTTGCGGCACGGTGCAGTTCTGGGGCGCGCACCACGTGCCGGTGGTGTTCTTCATGTCGATCGCCGACAACAGCTCGATCCAGACCCCGCAGCCGCTGTTCGGCGGCTATGCGCCGCCGACCGTGCCCGGGCTGTGCATCAAGGACACGAAGATTACTTCGATGCTGTCGACGCTCGGCGACAGGACGCTGGACTTCCACGCGCTGGTGCGCGGCGAGTTCGGCGCGCTGACGACCGAGCCCTTCGGGCGTGCGACGCGGCCGATCGAGGGCGACAAGACGATCGCGGTACTGATGTCGACCGGCGGCGCGGGCTACGGCGATCCGCTGGACCGCGATCCGCTCGCCGTGCAGCAGGATCTGCTGACCGGCCTGTGCTCGCCGTGGAGCGCGCGGGAGATCTACAAGGTGGCCTGGGACGCGGCGCGCGAGCGCGTCGATCTTCCCGCCACCGAGGCGCTGCGCGCGGAGGCGCGCCGGGCGCGGCTCGCGCGCGGCAGGCCCTATGCGGAGTTCGAAGCCGAATGGCTGCAGCGACGTCCGCCGGCCGAGATCATGACGCTGTACGGATCCTGGCCGGACGCGAAGCCGCTGGCGCCGGCGTTCCGGCCGTGAGCGCCCCCGACAAGCCGCCGCGCAAGCGCGCGCAGGCCATCGCCCAGGGCCGCGGCCAGGGCGAGCGCCTCGTGATTCCGCTCGCCTTCGACGCGGCGGCGAGCATCTCGGCGCGTCCGCTCGAGGAGTTCCGCCACGATCCGACCCAGCTCGCGAACGGCCTGCTCGAATGGCACAGGACGATCGGCGCCGACGGGATCTGCGTGGCGCTGGCCGACGGCTTCGAGCGTGCGTCCGCGGCGGACGGCGAGCTCGCGCTCGACGCGCCGTGCGCCGAGGGCACGCGCGTCGCGGCGAGCCTCGAGGCTTGTCGGCGCCTGCGCGCAACGCTCGGCGATGCGGCGGCGCTGCTCGCCGGGCTCACGGGACCGGCGACGCTCGCGCGCCAGTTCGGCGTCGACGAGGCGACGGCCGGAACGGCGTTCACCGCGCTGGTCAAGCGCTACTGTGAGGCGGGCTGCGATCTCGTGCTCGTCTGCGAGGAGATCGCGGCGTGCGACGCGATGGCGTGGACGGCTGCGTTGAAGACCGCGGCGAACATCGCGCGCTTCCATCGCGCCCACGCCCTGCTGCTCGGCGCGGCGGGGCCGCTGCCGGCGCCGGTGCAGGTCGCATTCGGCGACGCGGCGCCGGAGGCCGTCGGCGCGGCGGACGCGGGCGGAGCGTCATTTGTCGCGGGACACCCATCAAAAGATTGCGGGACACTCACAAAAGATTGCGGGACACCCACCGCTCGTAACCCCGCTCGTAACCCTGCACCCTCCACGGGGACGGGGGTCATCGTGACGGCCGCGGTAGTGCCGCCCGGGG
>JBFWSI010000274.1:0-5724 GCA_050248455.1 Gammaproteobacteria bacterium
GGTTGCGACGCTGTTGCCGGCGCTGTCCCCACGCCGTCAGCGCTTCCTCGAGTGCCGGCGTCGACGCGTAGATCGTCAGGCAGCCGAGACCGCGCGCGCGGGCGAGGCGCGCGAGCTCCGCGACGAGCGCGCGCGCCGTGTCGACGTCCTCGACCGGCGGATAGATCTCGTTGACGTGACCGTCACGAAAGACACCCTGGCGCCGCGACAGCGGCATGCGCACCGACTCCTCGCGGACGTAGATGGACGCGTAGCGCCGCTCGCCGCCGGCATTCTCCAGCACGAAGGCGTACATCGACTCGTCGCGGCCGCGCGCCGCCGCGTCGACCGCGTCGAGATTCCACGGCATCTGGAAGCGTCGATGTCGGTAGCGGGCGATCTCGCCCAGCGCATCGACCACCCGCGCGCCGTCCAGCGCCCGCCAGCTGCCCGGCTGCATCGCAACGACCCGCTGCCGATCGCCCTGTACGTGACGCAGCGCGCCGAGCGCGCCGCCGATCCCGCCGCCGCGCGCGTAATGCTCGCTGCGCCAGTTGCGCACCATGCCCAGGCCACCGAGCGGCAGCCTGAAGATCGGCCATTCGTCGAAGAAGTGGAAGCCGAGCTTGACGTAGATCGGCATCGCCGCGGCCGAGATCCCCGAGAACACGCAGTGCATCGGCAGCTTCAGGTTCTCGACGATGATCGCGGTGCCGATGCCTAGTCCCCGGAACTTGTCGTAGGTGTAGTGGTTCTGCGCCGAGGCCACGCGCACGTGCGTGCCGTCGTCGCTGAAATAGCCGTAGGTGAACCACATCCAGCCGGCGAGCTGCCCTTCGCGCAACGCGAGCAGGGCGAGCTGCTCGTCGTCCTGCGCGGTAGGCGCGGAATCGAGCGCCTGCTGCAGCACGTCCTTCGGATAGGGCGAGCTCGTCGCCGACAGGAATTCCTTGGTCTGGGCGGTCGTGATCCAGCGCAGTTCGGTCATGTTTCCCGCTCCGTTCTGAAGGCTTGCCACAGCACCGCCGTGCGCGAGGTCGAGAACGCGACGTAGCGCGGCAGGCGCGCCCGGACGCGATCGGGCAGCCGTCCCAGCCAGCCGGGATCGCGGCGCCACCACAGGCGCCGGGCGCGGCGTTCGCGCGCGAGCTCGCTCAGCATCAGACAGCGCACGTCGGGTCCGGCCGCCGTCACCTGCACGAGCAACGCGTCGAGCGACGGCAGATCGGTGATGCTGCCCTCCTCGCCCGCGGTCGGCGGCGAGCGGAACTCCGCGAAGTTGTCCGGATGCAGCACGACGACGACGACGGGCGCCTGCGCCGCGTAGCGCCGCGCTTCGCGCAGGGCCGCCGGCAGGCGATCGAGACGGCAGGTGCGCGGAATGATGTACACGGCCCGCGCACCGGCCGGTGTCCAGTCACCGGCAGACAGGTAGGCGAAGCCGTTGTCCGCCGCCGCCGTCAGCGTGTGCTCGTCGTAGGTGTTCCAAGGCGGGACGAAACCGGCGATCGACTCCCCGAAAACGCCGGCGAGGCAGGCTTTGCCGGCCGCCAGCAGTTCGCGCTGCGTGGTCAGCGCCACACCGCGGTACTCTGAAGGGCCTGCGCCGGCAGGCGCCCGATCGACGTGGCTGTGCCCGTGCAGGGCGACTTCGATCTCGCCGGCCTCGTGCGCCTCCATGAGATGCGGCAGCGTCGCCGGTGACGCGGACAGCGGCTCGCCGGAGCGGGCGACGGCAAAGGGAATGGCGGCGACGGTCAACGGGACGCGACGACGCGCGAAGATTTGGATCAGGCGTCGCTCCAGCGCGTGATCGCTGGCCGGCGACGGGTCGTCGAGCCGGAATGCGAGGGAGACGCCCGGGCTCATTCGCTGGCGTCAGCGCAGCGGCAGAATCACCGCACCGCCATCGTCGCCGCCAGGCGCGCGCGCTTCTGCATGATCAGGACGTGCTTGCGGATGTAGCAGCCCGGATATTCCTTCATGCCGTTCATCGTGTAGTCGAAATTCTTGAGCGACTGCCGCAGATAACTCTGCCGCTCCATCTTGCTGGCCATCGGATTCTGCGAGCGGTTGAAGCGCAGGATGCCCGGGCAGAAGTGGTTCATCATCGGGCCGCAGGACTGCTTGCTGATGTGGAATTTCGGCGCCTTGAAGCGCTTCTCGTAGTGCCCCCAGCAATACTTCGGCAGGCGCATCAGTTCATCGGGGGCGGCATTGTTGTACGACGATCCCTTCTTCTCGTCGTAGACACCTTCGGCGGCGACGACGCCGGCCACGAGCGCACACGCGAGCAAGAGTCCTGTGGATACGATCAGCTTCATACCTGCTCTCCTGCGGCGCGCGGCGTCAATCGAGGCGCAGCGCCGACGTCTGCTCGGCGACACTCTGCCACGAATGCCGCTGCACGGCGCGGGCATGAGCCGCCTCGCCCATTGCGCGTGCCAGCGTCCGATCGCTCAAGAGGCGCGCCAATGCATTGATGATATCCGCAACCGACGTGCCGTCGACGCGCAGGCCCGTGACGTTGTCGGCGACCGCGGAGCCCGTGCCGCCGGCGCGGCCGGCGATGCAGGGCTTGCCGCAGGCGCCCGCCTCGAGGAAGACCATGCCGAAGCCCTCGGTGTCGCCGTCGACCTCGCGATTGGGCATCGCGAACACGTCGCAGGCATTGTACCAGCGCGGCAGATCCTCGGGACTGACGTGGCCGAGGAAGTGCGTCCGCGCCGCAATGCCGAGCGCGCGGGCCTGCGCTTCCAGCTCGTCCCGCTGCTCGCCGATGCCGATCAGCGCGTAGTGCGCGTCGAGCCCGCGCTCGACCAGCGCGGGCAGCGCCGCCAGCACGTGATCGAAGCCCTTGCGCTTCTGCAGGCGCCCGACCGACAGGATCAGCGGCTGGCCCGGTGCGAGCCCGAGCGTCTGCCGCAGGTCGGCATGCGGCAGCGCCGGGCGGAAACGCTCGACGTCGACGCCGGGATTGATCAGCGTGATGCGCGCCGCGTCGACGCCCATGCCGAGCAGCACCTCGCGCGTGTAGTCGCTGTTGGCGATCACGCGGTCGGCGTGGCGCAGCGCGAAGCGCATCGTCTTGTACTTCGCACCCTGGCCCCAGGTCGTCAGCTCCTCGCCGTGGGCGTAGATCACGCAGGGCAGGCGCGCGAGCCGCGCGACGGCCCAGGCGACGAGGCCCTCCGGCAGCGCGCGCCCCGCATGCACGGCCTCGAAGCGATGCTCGCGCGTCAGCCGCCACGAGGTCGTGAACAGCCGCAGATACATGATCAGCGACTCGGGCTTCAGCCAGGGCACGCGCTCGAGCGTCACGCGATGGACCGCGTTCGGATGGACGGCGTCGACCTCGGTCGCGCCGGGCACCGCGGCGGTGACGATGTGCGTGTCCTTGCCGCCGAGCCGCGGATAGACCTCGGCGAACCAGACGGCCGTGCCGCCCTTGGTCGGCAGGAACAGCTCGGTGATCACCAGATACCGGCGCAGGCTCGAAGTCACGGGGGCGTTCATCCGCGCGCGATGCTCACGACGTCGCGCAGGCTCGCGAGGCCGGGATTTTCGATCAGCGAGGGCAGCACCGCGCGCAAGGCCGCGCCGCGCGTGCCATGACGGCACAGCGCATAGCCGAGGTTGAGCCGCCCGAGCCGCATGCGCGTCATCACGCCGCGGCGGACGGGATCGGGAAAGGCCTGCGCGAGCCGTCGCAGATCGCGCAGCGTACGCACGTTCTCGCGCTGCGCCTGCACGGGATCGCGCCGCGTCGCGCTGCCGCCGTGAATGAGATAGACGGCGAGCGGCCGGCACACGACGCCGACGCGGCGGCTGCGCGCGACGAGCCGCGTCAGCAGATGCACGTCCTCGCAGACCTTGAAGCCGAGCGGATAGCCGCCGAGCTCGCGGAAGCTCGCGCGCGGCACGCTCAAGGTGTGCGTGTCGCCGAAGTGATCGGCGACGAAGCACTCGAAGTCGTTCGCGTCCATGACGATGCGCTCGCCGCCCGCGGCGCGCGCGAGCACGCGCCGGCCCGCCTCGTGCTGGGCGAGTGAAGTGCCGAGCAGGCGGCCGTCCGTATCGCGATACTCGTAGTCGCCGGTCAGGAAATCGAGCGTCGGATCCTCGCGCAGCCACGCGGCGTGAGCGGCGAGTCGCGTCGGGTAATACCAGTCGTCGGCGTCGAGGAAAGCGAGCCAGTCGCCGCGCGCCCGTTCGGCGCCGAAATTGCGCGCCGCCGACACGCCGGCGTTGCGCTCGCGACGCAGGTAGCGCACGCGCTCGCCGTAGCGCGCGGCGATGCCCGCGACGTCGTCCGGCGAGGCGTCGTCGACGACGATGATTTCGTAGGCGGGCTCCGTCTGCTCGAGCACCGAGTCGATCGCGCGCGCGAGCGTGCCGGCACTGTTCCACGCCGGAATGACGACCGAGAACCGCGGGCCGTTCACGCCAGCCTCGCGAGCGCGCGCAGCGGCAGCGCGAGCCCCGTCACGCGCGCCCAGCGGCCGAAGTCGCGCAGCTCGCGCACGCGGCGCGCCCACACGGCGAGGCGCGGGACGAGCGCGCGCTCGATGCAGGCCTCGTCGCGCCGCGCGATGACGCCGGCGAGCGCGGCGGTCGACATGAAGCGCACGTCCGGTACGCGCGCGAGCAGCTCCGCGAGCGCCGCGCGCAAGGTGTCGAAGGCGGCCGGCGTCGCGCGCGGGCCGCAGAAATTGAAACGGTGCATCTCGATCAGCGCGGGACGGCCGAGGGCAGCGCGCGCGAGCACGCCGTCCGCGAGGCGCGACGGGCCGTGTCCCAGCGCGGGTTCGAAATAGACGTCGCGCACGAGGAAGAGCAGCCCGCCGTCGCCGCGCTCGCCGTTGACGATGCGGGCAGTGATGCACGCCGGGGCGCCGTCGGCGCCGCGCGCTTCGTGGCGCACGCCGGGCGTCACCATCACGCGGATACCGGCCGCCGCCCAGGCGCGCTCGACGACGGGCGTCCACACGAAGGTCGTCGGCACGGCGACTTCGGGTGCGCTGCCGAACACGCTGCGCCAGATATCCACTTCGGCCGCGGCCGCGGCGCGCACCGCGGACTCCGGCAACGGCACGCTCGGCAGCCGCGAGGTCTCGGTCCAGCGCGCCTGCAGCGCCGAAGGCAGCGCTTCGGTCCAGCCCAACCCGCCTTCGGCCAGCCACGCGGCGACCTCGGCGTCCCGCGACGCGCGTGCGAGCAGGCTGTCGGGCCAGTAGTGGGCCTGCCCGTGCAGTTGCAGGGCGAAGGCGCCCGCGCGCGCGCCGTCGACGAGCGCCTCGAGAATCCCGGCCTGTCCCGGCGCCGACAGCCCGGCAGCGACATAGCGGCCCGCGGCGCGCGTCGCGTCGCGATCGACGGTTTCGAGGATGACGCCGACGGTCATCACGATCGTTTCGCCCGCTGCGTTGCGTGCGTCGGCGAGGAGCTCGCGCAGACGCGCGAGCGCCGCCGCCTGCTCGGGCGGGCCCGCGCCCCAGTCGTCGCTCTCGAGGATCGCAACGGGTGCGCGAAACACCGGCTCGCGCCACAGCGCGCGCAGCGGCCGATGGAAGGCTGCCAGCACTCCCATCCACACGGCGATTAATCCCGCGAGTGCCATCGACAGTCCCGTGACGAACATCAGGCCGCGCCGTAGCCCATCCTGGCGACGACCTCGGCGACCTGTGGCAGGGCGCGTTCGATGCGCGCGCGATTCGGGCTGTCCTTCCACTTGTCGAGCCTGAT
>JBFWSI010000275.1:0-5717 GCA_050248455.1 Gammaproteobacteria bacterium
CGCGAGCCGGGGCGTGGGACGGATGGTCGCCTTCGGCTGTCGCTGGCACGCGAACTGCTCGTGCCCGGGCATATGTGCCTGCGCCGCCTCCTGTCGCGACTACACCGCTCGTTCCTGCCGGCATGGGCCGGCGGCGTGCTGCTGGCCGTGCTCGGTGGGCCGCCGGTCGCGGCCGGCGGCATCGTCGTCGTTCCGCTGCGGGCGAACGACGTCGGCACCTTGCACGTCGACGCGCGCATCGGCCGCGGCACCGCGCGCGAATTCCTGCTCGATACGGGCTCGGCCTACGTGGTGCTCACCGAAACGACGCGCCGCGCGCTCGCCGCCGAAGGGACCTTGACGCCCTTGCGCAGCCTGCGCGCCGTGATGGCGAACGAGGCCACGGCGCGTGCACAGGTCTACCGCGTGTCCTCGCTGCGGCTCGCCGGGGGCTGTGAAGTCAGGAATTTCGAGGCGGTGGTGCTGCCGGGCGCGCGCAAGGACATCCTCGGCCTCTCGGCGCTGCGCGCGGTTGCGCCGTTCACGGTCGATCTGGAGCCGCTGCAGCTCGCAGTGGATTGCGCGGATTCGGCCGTGCTCGCCTCGTCGTCCCCGCCGGCATTGCGCTGAAGACGTTCAGCGTCCGGTCCCGGCGCCGACCCGTTCGAGCGCACGCTGCCGGCACGCTGCGCGTCCGAAGCCGACGGCCGCTTCCTTCGATCGATATCGACGCCGCATCCGGGAACGCCGCGGCCTCGTAACCTGCCTGGATGCGCGCACACAGCGCGCCGGACACGTGATCGATCGCGTCGATGCCGCGGGCATCGGCGGAATCGACGTCGATGCGCGCGATCTCCCCGTTCGGATACGGCGTGCCGGACGCCGCCGCGTTGTGTCCTCGATGACGGCCGTGATCGATAGCCGCCGCCGTTCGCCTGGCGTCGGGACGCGACGAATACTGCCTCGGCGCGGCCGAACGCGTCGGACAGCTTCGGAGGGCGCGAGCCCCTCGTCCCAGTACAGGCGCCGGATCAAGGGGGCGCGGGCGAGGCTGTCGCGGCGCGCGGCCGCGGGAAATTGGTATCCTGTGAACTGCAACGCGCTTTGGAGCCGGTTTTCGTGTCGGATCGCGTTCGGCGATAGGGCGGGCATCCTCATGGGCAGTACGCCGCGTGCGAGTGGACAGGAAGAGTGGTTCGACGTCGTCGACGCGGCCGATCGCGTCGTCGATCGGCAGCCACGCCGCGTCGTGCATGCGCGCGGCCTGCGTCATCGCGCTGCCCACGTGCTCGTGTTCGATGACGTCGGCCGCCTCTACGTGCAGCGTCGCGCGTTGACCAAGGAATGCTCGCCCGGCCGCTGGGACACCTCGGCCGCCGGTCACGTCGAAAGCGGCGAGGGCTATGCCGAGGCGGCGCTGCGCGAGCTCGAGGAGGAACTCGGCATACGCGCGGAGAGCCCGCTCGAGCCGCTGTTCGGCATCGACGCGAGCCCGGCGACGGGGCAGGAGTTCGTGCGCGTCTTTCGTACCACGACCACTCAGATCCCGCGTCCGGATCCGGGCGAGATCATCGAGGGGCGCTGGTGCACGCCGTCCGAAGTAACGGACTGGCTGAGGCGCGAACCCGCGGCGTTCACCGCCTCGTTTCGCGAAATCTGGCGCCGCCTGCACGAGAATTAGTCCGCATGGGCTTGCGTTGGATTTGCGACGGAGGTCTCCTAAGCGGCCGGACACGGCCCTGATCCGCATCGGGCCTCGCTAAACTCGCCAATGGAAGGCAGTCTTCAACCATGATTCGCTTGCTCGTCGTCGATGATCACAAGCTCGTGCGCAAATGCCTGTGCGCGAAACTCGAAAGCGTGCCGGACTTCCGCGTCGTCGGTGAGGCCGACAGCGGGGAACGGGCGCGACTGCTCGCCCGCGAGCTCGAGTTCGACGTGGTCCTGATGGACCTCAACATGCCCGGCATCGGCGGACTGGAAGCGACGCGACGCGTGCTCTCCGCCAATCCGCAATGCAAGGTGCTGGGCCTGTCGATGTACGTCGAAGGACCGTACCCGCGCCGCTTCCTGGAGATCGGCGGCGCCGGCTACGTCAGCAAGCACTCCGATACCGACGAGCTGATCCTCGCGATCCGCGAAGTCCATCGCGGCGGCAGCTACATCAGCCGCGACGTCGCGCAGCAGGTCGCGATCAGCTCGATCACGCGACGCGGCGGCGGGGTCCACAATCTCACCCAGCGCGAGATCGAAGTACTGCAGCGGATCGCCGAGGGCATGACCAGCGCGGAGATTGCGCTGCGCCTGTGCCTGAGCCCGAAGACCGTCGCCTATCACCGCCGTCGCCTGTACGAGAAGCTGAACGCCGACAACGACGTCAAGCTCGCGCTCGTCGCGCGCGAGCAGGGCATCTGCGATCTCGGCGAGGGATCGGCCGCGGAGCCACGGTCCGGGGTCGGGTGACGCGCGGTCGACGCTCGTCGCAGGACGCGGCGTTCGATCCCAACTGCACGGCCTGCCCGCGGCTCGCCGCCTATCTCGCCGAGTGCAGGCTGCGCCATCCGTCCTACCACGGCCGACCCGTCGCGCCCTTCGGCGCGGAGGACGCCCGTCTCCTCGTGGTGGGGCTCGCGCCCGGCTTCCACGGCGCGAACGCGAGCGGCCGCCCGTTCACGGGCGATCATGCGGGCCTCCTGCTCTATGCGACGCTGCATGCGCACGGCTTCGCCAGCGCGCCGGTGTCGACTTCACGCGACGACGGCCTGCGCCTGCTGGACTGCCGCATCTCCAACGCGGTCAAATGCGTGCCGCCGGCGAACAAGCCCGAAGGGTCCGAAGTGCAGCGCTGCAACGTGTATCTCGCGAACGAGCTGGCCGCGTCGCCGCGGCTGTCCGTCGTGCTCGCGCTCGGCGCGATCGCGCACGGTGCGGTGCTGCGGGCGCTGGGGCTGCGCGCCGCGGGCTTCCCCTTCGCGCACCGCGCCGAGCACACGTTGCCCGACGGCCGCGTGCTGCTCGATTCCTACCACTGCAGCCGCTACAACACGCAGACGCGACGCCTGACCTCCGCGATGTTCGATGCCGTCTTCGCGCGCGCGCGGCGGCTGCTCGACGGCGCGCGGCCGTGAACGCCGAGCAGGCGACGGCGCTGCGCGAGAAGGTCGCGCGCCTGCCGGGCGCGCCCGGCGTCTACCGCATGCTCGATGGGCGCCGCGGCGTGATTTACGTCGGCAAGGCGCGCGACCTGCGCAAGCGCGTCGGCAGCTATTTCACGCACCAGTCCGGGCACACGCCGAAGGTGCGCGCGATGGTCGCGCAGATCGAGGATCTCGAGGTCGTCGTCACGCGCAACGAGAACGAGGCGCTGATCCTCGAGAGCAATCTCATCAAGGAGCTGCGGCCGCGCTACAACGTCGTGCTGCGCGACGACAAGAGCTATCCCTACATCTACGTCACGACCGGCGACGCCTTTCCGCGCATCGGCTTCCACCGCGGGCCACGCCAGGGCAGCGGCCGCTATTTCGGCCCTTATCCGAATGCCGGCGCGGTGCGCTCGACGCTGAACCTGCTGCAGAAACTGTTCGCGGTGCGCCAGTGCGAGGACACCTATTTCGCGAACCGCTCGCGGCCCTGCCTGCAGTACCAGATCAAGCGTTGCACGGCGCCCTGCGTCGCGCTCATCGGCGCGGAGGAGTATCGCGAAGACATCGAGCATGCCTTGATGTTTCTCGCCGGGCGCAGCGGCGAGGTGCTGGATCTGCTCGTCGCCCAGATGCAGGAGGCGTCGACGCGGCTCGACTTCGAGCGCGCGGCGCGCCTGCGCGATCAGATCACGAAGATCCAGCGCGTGCAGGCCGAGCAGCACATCACGGCCGACGCCGGCGATTTCGACATCGTGGTCTGCCGCACGCGCGACGGCATCGGCTGCGTGCAGGTGTTCTTCATGCGCGGCGGCCGCAACCTCGGCAACAAGACCTTCTTCCCGGCGCACACGAAGGATGCGTCCGAGGTCGAAATCGTCGAAGCCTTCCTGCCGCAGTTCTACCTGACGGGCAACAGCGAGCGCGAGGTGCCGCCCGACATCATCCTCGAGCATCCAATCGACGACGACGGCTGGTTGAGCGACGCGCTCGGCGAGAAGCGCGGCAGCGCGGTGCGCCTGCGGATCAACGTGCGCGGCGAGCGCGCGAAGTGGCTGGAGATGGCGCTCCACAACGTCGAGCTCGCGCTCGCGGAGCGCATCGCGACCGACATCGACCAGCAGCGTCGCATGGAAGCGCTGCGCGAAGCGCTCGATCTGCCCGAAGTGCCGGCCCGCATCGAATGCTTCGACGTCTCGCACACGCGCGGCGAGGCGACGGTCGCGTCCTGCGTGGTGTTCGGCCCGGAAGGCGCGCGCAAGTCCGATTACCGGCGTTTCAACATCGAGGGCATCACGCCGGGCGACGACTACGCGGCGATGGGGCAGGCGCTGGAGCGCCGCTACGGCAGGCTGAAGCGCGAGGACAGCGCGATGCCGGATCTGCTGCTGATCGACGGCGGCCCCGGCCAGGTCGCACAGGCTCTCGCGGTGCTGAAGGAGCTGCAGATCGACGACGTCACCGTCGTCGGCGTTGCCAAGGGCACGAGCCGCAAGCCGGGGCTCGAACATCTGATCGTCAACGACGGCCGCGACGAGCGCCTGCTGCCGCGCGACTCGCCGGCGCTGCACCTGATCCAGCACATACGCGACGAAGCCCACCGCTTCGCGATCACGGCGCACCGCCAGGCCCGCTCGCGCGCCCGCAAGAAGTCGCCGCTGGAGTCGGTGCCGGGGATCGGGGCCAAGCGCAGGCAGCGCGTCATCCAGCATTTCGGCGGCCTGCAGGGCGTGGCGCGCGCGAGCGTCGACGATTTGCAAAAGGTGCCGGGGATCAGTAGACAATTGGCGCAACAGATCTTCGATGCGTTGCGCGAGTCCTCATGAACATCCCCAACACGCTGACGCTGCTGCGCATCGCGCTCATTCCCTGTTTCATCGCGCTGTTCTGGGCGCCGACGGCCTGGACCCATCTCGCCGCCGCCGCCGTGTTCGGCCTCGCCGCGATCACCGATTGGCTGGACGGTTACCTCGCGCGCAAGCTCGACCAGACCTCGCCGCTCGGCGCCTTCCTCGACCCCGTCGCCGACAAGCTGATCGTCGCCGTCGCGCTGATCCTGCTGCTGCAGCGGGACCCGCGCATCGCGATCGCGCTGCCGGTTGCGATCATCATCGGCCGCGAAATCACCGTCTCGGCGCTGCGCGAGTGGATGGCGGAGCTCGGCGCGCGCAAGACGGTCGCGGTGTCCGGGCTCGGCAAGATCAAGACCACGGCGCAGATGATCGCGCTGCTGCTGATGATCGCCCGTGAAGACTGGCTCGGCCTGCCCGTCTACGCGACGGGCGTCGCGGCGCTCTACGTCGCGGCCGCGCTGACGCTGTGGTCGATGATCCTCTATCTGCGCGCGGCCTGGCCGGCTCTCACCGAGGCGCCCGGTACCCGCCCGCCGCCTTGACAGATCGGACCACCGGGCTAGAATTGCGGTCTCTCCGCGGGAATAGCTCAGTTGGTAGAGCACGACCTTGCCAAGGTCGGGGTCGCGAGTTCGAGTCTCGTTTCCCGCTCCAGATTCTTGCCAGGCCCCGACACGCGTCGGGGCTTTGCATTTATGGCCCGGCGGCCGCACGGCCCCGCCGTCATCGATGACAGGCAACCCTG
>JBFWSI010000276.1:0-4399 GCA_050248455.1 Gammaproteobacteria bacterium
CCGCCTGCCGCTGCTGCCGCGCGACGCGAAAGTCGAGCTCGTCGCGACGACGAGCCGCGGCCGCCTCGAAATCCCGTCGGCCCGACCGCTGGATGCGATCGACGGCTATCGCGCGATCTTCGACCTCGTGCCCGACGACGGCCTCGATCCGATCAACCTCACCGCCATCCTCGCCATCGACGGCACGCCGCTGACCGAGACCTGGTTCTACCAGTACTCACCGCCGCCGCTGGATGAACGGCGCTTCTGAGTGCCAGTATTGGCGCTGCTTGAATCCAGCCACGGAGGGCACGGAGGACACGGAGGAAGAAATTGATTTGATCTGCGCCGCCGTGACTCCAACACGAAGATGAACGCCGGCGTCACGGAAGCGCCGTCAATCCCTTTCTTTCTCCGTGTCCTCCGTGGCTATATAGCGTAAATCCGCTCCACTGGCGGTTCGACAGCGTATGTCCATGTAGAAACCTCCCACGTCATGCCCGCGCAAGCGGGCATCCACGCACTCCTCCGGCGCCCAGCGCGGAAAAAGGAATCACCCGACGGAGACCGCCTCGTCAGGCGTGGATTCCCGCTTGCGCGGGAATGACGGTAATCAATACGCACTGGAGCGTATTTACGCTCGGCTATATAGATTCCCCCACACCAAACGAAGGCACCCCCGACTAAACCGTGAATACCGTCGACCCCGTCGTGCGCCGCGCCGCGAGATCGGCGTGCGCCTGCGCGGCATCGCGCAGCGGATAGGTCTGGTTGACGGCGATCTTCACCGCGCCGCTGCCGACGACGTCGAAGAGATCCTGCGCGGTCGCGAGCAGATCCGCGCGTTGCGCGGTGTAGGTGAAGAGCGTCGGGCGCGTGACGAACAGCGAGCCCTTCTGCGCGAGCACGCCGAGGTCCAGCGGCGGCACCGGGCCCGAGGCCTGGCCGAACAGCACCATCGTGCCCAGCGGCGCGAGGCAGTCGAGGGACTTCATGAAGGTATCGCGGCCGACGGAGTCGTAGACGACGGGCAGCTTGCGGCCGCCGGTGATCTCCAGCACGCGCGCCTGGAAGTCCTCGCGCGTGTAGACGATCGGATGATCGCAACCGTTGGCCTTCGCGAGCGCGGCCTTCTCGTCGGTGCTGACGGTGCCGATCACCGTCGCGCCGAGATGCTTCGCCCACTGGCAGGCGATGAGGCCGACGCCGCCGGCGGCGGCGTGCACGAGGATCGTGTCGCCCGGCTGCACGCGATAGGTGCGGCGGAGCAGGTATTGCGCGGTCATGCCCTGCAGCATCATCGCCGCGGCCTGCTCGTCGGTGATCGATGCCGGCAGCTTTACTGCGCGCTCGGCCGGCAGCAGCCGCGTTTCGGCATATGCGCCCAGCGGCCCGTTTGCATAGGCGACGCGATCGCCGACCTTCAGATCCGTCACCTTCGCGCCCACCGCCTCGACCACGCCGGCCGCCTCGAAGCCCGGCACGAAGGGCGTCGGCGCCGCGTAGAGTCCCGTGCGGTAATAGATGTCGATGTAGTTGAGGCCCACGCGCGTGTGCCGCACGCGGATCTCCTCCGGCCCCGGCGCGCCGACCTCGACGGCTTCCCAGCGCAGGACTTCGGGCCCGCCCGTTTCGTGGACGCGGATGGCGTTCGGCATGCGATTCTCCTCGACGATGAAGCGTGGACGGCCCGCATTATAGGCAGCGGCGACGGCCGCGATGCGCAGGAGAAAGGCTTCGATCGCGGCATCGGCCGGGGCCTGCGCGGGCGCCGCTCCCCCGATGGGAGGAAGCTCGCGGGGCAGCGGCCCGCTACGCTAGCCTACGGCCCCACATCACAACGACCAACGGAGGAATGCTGCAATGGCCAAGAAATACACCTTTCTCGCCTTCACCAATCCGACGCCGGGCAAGGAGGACGAGTACAACCAGTGGTACGAGGAGCACCACCTGAAGGACGTCATCAACTGTCCGGGCTTCGTCTCCGCGCGACGCTTCCGCCTCGCCGCGACGCAGTTCGAGTTCAACACGGTGACGCCGGCCTACCGCTACCTCGCACTGTACGAGATCGAGACCGACGACATCGAGACCTCGCTGAAGGAGATCGTCGCGCGCGCCGGGACCGCGGACATGGTGATGACCGAGGCGATCGACATGAGCACGCTGTTTGCCCCGGTCTACGAGGAGGTCACGCCGCAGATCCTCGCCAAGGACGTCAAGCGTCCGCGTCGGGTGCAGGCATGACGCTGCCCGGCATGCCCGCCGCGCACTACGACGCGGTCGTCATCGGCGCCGGCTTCGCCGGCCTCTACATGCTCCATCGCCTGCGCAAGCTCGGCATGACGGTGCGCGTCTTCGAGCGCGGCGACGGCGTCGGCGGCACCTGGTACTGGAACCGCTATCCCGGCGCGCGCTGCGACACCGAGAGCGTGACCTATTCGTTCTCGTTCTCGGACGAGCTGCAGCAGGAATGGGAGTGGACCGAGCGCTACGCGCCGCAGGCGGAGATACTCGCGTATGCGAATCACGTCGCCGAGCGCTTCGATCTGAAGCGCGACATCGAGTTCGAGACCAGCATCACCAGCGCGCACTACGACGAGGCCGGCGCGCGCTGGCTCGTCACCGACGAGCGCGGCAGCACCGTGTCCGCGCGCTTTCTCGTCTCCGCCGTCGGCTGCCTGTCCGCCGCCGCGCTGCCTGATTATCCGGGGCTCGAGGATTTCCGCGGCGAGTGGTATCACACCGGCCGCTGGCCGCACGAGCCCGTGTCCTTCACCGGCAAGCGGGTCGGCATCGTCGGCACCGGCTCGTCCGGCGTGCAGTCGACGATCGCGATCGCGCCGCAGGCGAAGCATCTCACCGTGTTCCAGCGCACGCCTAACTACAGCATTCCCGCATGGAACGGCCCGCTCGATCCGGCGGCGACGCGCAAGCTGAAGGAGAACTACGCCGAGTGGCGGGCGCGCTCGCGCTATGCGCAGATCGGCATTCCCTTCGACAGCAACGGCAAGGCCGCGAAGTCGGTGCCGCCGGCGCAGCGCGAGCGAGAGTACGAGGCGGCCTGGGCCGAGGGCGGCTTCAACTTCGTGATGGCCTATCCGGACATCCTGACCGATCTCGAATCGAACCGGACGGCCGCCGACTTCGTCGAGCGCAAGATCCGCGAGAAGGTGAAGGATCCGAAGATCGCCGAGCTGCTGATCCCGACCGATCATCCGCTGGGCACCAAGCGCCTGTGCGTCGACACCGGCTACTACGAGACCTTCAACCGCGACAACGTCACGCTGGTCGACCTCCGCAGCGCGCCGATCGAGCGCATCACGCCGACGGGCCTGCGCACTGCGAACGCCGACTACGCGCTGGACACGATCGTCTTCGCGACGGGCTTCGACGCGATCACGGGCCCGCTGATGAAGCTCGACATTCGCGGTCGCGGCGGCATCGCGCTGCGCGAGAAGTGGGCGGACGGTGGGCAGCCCGAGCGTGCTCTCCAACATGCTGATGTCGATCGAGCAGCACGTCGACTTCATGACCGACTGCATCGCGATGATGCAGCAGCGCGGCATCGCCTCGATCGAGCCGAGCGCGGAGGCCGAGGAGCGCTGGGGACGCACGGTCCACGAGGTCGGTCACACGACGCTCTATCCGCACGTGCAGTCCTGGTACACGGGCGCGAACATCCCCGGCAAGCCGCGGCTGTTCACGCCCTATGCCGGCGGCGTCGGCACCTATCGTCGCGTCTGCGAGGAGGTCGTCGCGAAGGACTACGAGGGCTTCGTGCTGCAGCCCGCGTGAGCGAGCCAGGGCGACGATGGATCGGCCCTTCGTAGCCCGGGTGCAGCGTAGCGGAACCCGGGATCTGCGCGAGCTCACACGCCCGATCCCGGGTTACGAATCGATCTTCCGATCCTCGTGGTCCCGTGACCCGTCAATCGACCAGCGTCAGCGTGCCTTTCATGATGGCCGAGTGGCCCGGGAAGGAGCAGAACCACGCATAGTTCTCGCCCGCCGCGAGCTTGGACGGATCGAAGCTGACGGCGTCGGTCTCGCCGCCGCCGATGACCTTGGTGTGCGCGATCACGCGGGCATCGCCCGGCTTGACGTAGTCCTTGTCGACGCCGGCGGGAATGCCGTCGGTGGCCACGGCCTGCATGTCGGCCGCCTTGCTCAGCACCCAGTTGTGACCCATGGCGGCCTTGGGCATCTTGCCGACGTGCTTGAGCGTGACGGTGAACTCCTTGCAGCTCTTCGAGACCTCGAGGCTGTTCTTGTTGAACTGCATCGCATCGTTGGCTTCGATCTCCGCCTCGCAGGACGCGGCCAGTGCGGGCCCCGCGATCAGGGTGGCCGACAGCAGTACCGCGATGTTTCTCTTCTTCATCATTCACTCCTTACTGTTGAAACGTATCCTTCGTGGCAG
>JBFWSI010000276.1:4409-5701 GCA_050248455.1 Gammaproteobacteria bacterium
GACTGCACGAGCACTCAACCCCGCGCTGCGCCCAGGCGCTGCGGCACCGCTGCACGGGTGAGGGACTTGCCCAGCAGGCCCAGCACCACCTGCAGCGCCATCGCGACGGCGCCGCCGATGAACACCAGATCGCCGAAGGTACGCACCCAGCGCAGCGTCTGCAGCAGCGGCTGCTGCATGAAGGCCTCGCTGCGCGCATACCACAGGCCTTCGCTGGCGCTGGCGGCGAACTGCAGCAGGCCGATCGGCAACAGGCTGGTGGCGATCATCAGCGCGACGCCCCCGTTCAGCCCCCAGAACGCCGTCTTCATCAGGGGTTCGCTGAAGCTGAACTGCGGTTGCACATAGCGTAACACCATCAGCGTGAAGCCCAAGGCGAGAAAGCCGTAGACGCCGAACAGCGCGGCATGGGCATGCACGGGCGTGGTGTTCAGGCCCTGCACGTAGTACAGCGAGATCGGCGGATTGATCATGAAGCCGAAGACGCCGGCGCCGAGCATGTTCCAGAACGCCACGGCGACGAAGCACAGCAGCGGCCACTTGAGCGCTTCCATCCACGGCGCGCGCGCTTGCAGGCGCCAGTTCTCCCAGGCCTCGTGGCCGAGCACGATCAGCGGCACCACTTCGAGCGCGCTGAAGGCCGCGCCGACGGCCATCACCGGCGTGGTCGTGCCGGCGAAGTACAGGTGGTGGAAGGTGCCGGGGATGCCGCCCAGCATGAACAGCGAGGCCGAGGCGAGGCTGGCGGTGGTCGCCATGCCGCGCGAGACCAGGCCCATGCTGGAGAACACGAAGGCCAGCGCCGTGGTCGCGAACACTTCGAAGAAGCCTTCGACCCACAGGTGCACCACCCACCAGCGCCAGTACTCCATGACCGACAGGCTGGTGCGCTCGCCGTAGAACAACCCCGCGCCGTAGAACAGGCCGATGGCGCCGACCGAGGCCGTCAGCAGCGCCAGCAGGTTCTTGTCCTCGCCGTTGCGCGCGAGCAGGGCAGGCAGCACGCCGCGCAGCATCAGCACCAGCCACAGCAGGATGCCGGCCCACTTGAGGATCTGCCAGAAACGGCCGAGGTCCACGTACTCGTAGCCCTGATGGCCCAGCCAGAAGCTCCACTCCGCCGGCAGCTTCTGCGCGATGGCCAGGTAGTTGCCGGCGAAGGAGCCGACGCACACGACGACCAGCGCCCAGAACAGCACGTCCACGCCCAGCTTCTGGAACCTGGGATCCTTGCCGCCGTTGATCAGCGGCGCGAGGAACAGGCCCACGGCGAGAAAGCCCGTGGCGATCCA
>JBFWSI010000277.1:0-5668 GCA_050248455.1 Gammaproteobacteria bacterium
ATGACGACTGGCGCAGACGTGACGGAAGCGCTCATCAATCCCTTTCTTCCTCCGTGCCCTCCGTGGCTAAGTAGAAGAGCGCAAATACGCTCCACTCGTGTTCGTTTACCGTCATTCCCGCGCAAGCGGGAATCCACGCCTGAGAACGAGGTCTCCGTCGGGCGATTCTTCTTTTTCCGCGCTGGACGCCGAAGTAGTGCGTGGATGCCCGCTTGCGCGGGCATGACGTGGGAGGTTCCTACACGGGCATACGCTGTCGAACCGCCAGTGGAGTGCATTTGCGCCCCGCCATATAGGTTCACCCAGTGCATGCACTGGCACAGCGGAAGGCCCGGCGCGCGAGCGCTCAGGGTTCGAAACGGTCCAGCTGCGTGCGCAGGAAATCGCAGGCTTCGCGCAGCATCGCCGGCGTGATCTCGTGCGCGGCCTCGTATTCGCGATAGCCGAGCATCACGCCGAGATCGGCGAACAGATCGCGCGTTGCGTGCGCGCGCGCGAGCGTCACCACCGGATCGTTCACGCCCTGCTGGATCAGCAGCGTCAGGTGGCGCAGGGCCGAGGTCGGCGCCGCGATCGGTGCGATTTCGGGCAGCACGCGCCCGGCGATGCCGACGATGCCGCGCAGCTTCGCGGGCGCGGTGAGGCCGATGCCGTAGGCCAGCGTCGCCCCCTGCGAGAAGCCGAGCAGATAGACGCGGCGCGGATCCGCGCCGAAGCCCATCACGGCATCGTTGATGAACTGGATGACGGCGAGCCGGCTGCGCTCGGCCTCGTCGCCGTCGACGTCGATGCCCTGCGGCGAGAACGCCACGTCGAACCAGCGATAGGACCCCGGCGCGTTGACGAAGGGCGCACGCAGGCTCAGCACGAGGAAGCGCGGGTCCAGCGCATCGACGAAACGCTCGAGACCGTTCTCGTTGCCGCCGACCCCGTGCAGCAGCAACAGCAGCGGCGGCCGATGCGTCGGCGTCGCGGGCGGACGGCTCACGTAGCTCAACTGCATCGGCCGGGGGCCGCGCCGTCAGCGCGGCGGCTGCGCTTCCGTGAGGTTCTCGACGCCGCCGTCCGGCCGCACCGTCTCGAGCCGGACCGGAAAGCCCCACAGCCGCGCGAGATGCCGCAACGCGTCGTTGCTGGCGACGGCGAGCGGCCGGCGACCCCGCTGCTGGTGGCGCAAGCTCAGCGAACGATCGCCGCGGCGGTCGACGCGCCAGACCTGGATGTCCGGTTCGCGGTTGCCGAGGTCGTATTGCGCGGCGAGGGTCGCGCGCACGCGGCGGTAGCCGGCCTCGTCGTGGATCGCCGCGATCTCGTAGGTGCTCTCGCGATCGTCGTCGACGACGGCGAACAGGCGCATCTCGCGCATCAGGTGCGGCGAGAGGTACTGGGCGATGAAGGACTCGTCCTTGTAGTTGCGCATCGCGAAGTCGAGGCTCGCGACCCAGTCGGTGCCGGCCAGATCGGGGAACCAATAGCGGTCCTCGTCGGTCGGCTGCTCGCAGATCCTGCGGATGTCGCGCATCATCGAGAAGCCGAGCGCATAGGGGTTGATGCCGCCGTAGCGCGGATGGTCGAAGCCCGGCTGCATCACGACGTTGGTGTGCGAGGCGAGCACCTCGAGCATGAAGGCGTCGTCGACGCGCCCTTCGTCGTAGAGCCGGTTCAGCAGCGTGTAGTGCCAGAAGGTCGCCCAGCCCTCGTTCATGACCTGGGTCTGGCGCTGCGGATAGAAGTACTGGGCGAGCTTGCGCACGATGCGCACGATCTCCCGCTGCCACGGCGCCAGCAGCGGGGCGTTCTTCTCGATGAAGTACAGCAGATTTTCCTGCGGCTCCACCGGGTAGACGTCCTCCGGGTGGGCGTCCTGCGCTTCGTCGCGCGCCGGCAGCGTGCGCCACAGTTCGTTGACCGCTTCCTGCTGCTGCGTCTCGCGCGTGCGCTGGCGTTCGAGCTCCTGGCTGGGCGACAGGCGCGTCGGCCGCTTCGCGCGATCGACGCCGTAGTTGCGCAGCGCGTGGCAGGAGTCGAGGATTTCCTCGACCGCCGCGACACCGTAGCGCTGCTCGCAGTCGCGCACGTAGTCACGCGCGAACAGCAGGTAGTCGATGATCGAATCCGCCGTCGTCCAGGTCCGGAACAGATAGTTGCCCTTGAAGAACGAGTTGTGGCCGAAGCTCGCATGGGCGATGACGAGCGCCTGCATCGGCAGCGTATTCTCCTCCATCAGGTAGGCGATGCAGGGGTTGGAGTTGATGACGATTTCGTAGGCGAGGCCCATCTCGCCGCGCCGGTAGCGCTGCTCGACGGACACGAATTCCTTGCCGTAGGACCAGTGGCTGTAGCCGACCGGCATGCCGATGGAGGAATAGGCGTCCATCATCTGCTCGGCGCTGACGATCTCGATCTGGTTCGGATAGGTATCGAGGCGAAACTCGGCCGCGATGCCGGCGAGCGCGCGCTCGTAGTCCCCGATCAGATCGAAGGTCCATTCGGAGCCCGTCGAGATCAGGCCGGGGCGCATGTCGGCTGCTTCGCGAAGAGGGCGCGGAACACGGGATAGATGTCCGCGGCGCTCGCAATCTTCTGCATCGCGAGCTGCGGCTTCTCGCTCGCCAGCTTCGCGTACTCGCGCCACAGGCCCTGCTCGTCGAAGGCCCCGACCTGCACGTACGCGAAGTACTGCAGGCGCGGCAACAGGCTCTCGCGCAGCATGCCGGCGCAGCGCGGCGAGTCGTCGAGCCAGTTGTCGCCGTCGCTGGCCTGCGCGGCGTAGAGGTTCCAGTCGTCGTTGCCGTAGCGCTCGTCGATGATCTTCTCCATCAGCGTCAGGGCGCTGGAGACGATGGTGCCGCCGGTGTCCCGGGCGGAGAAGAACTCTTCCTCGTTCACTTCCGCCGCCTGGGTGTGATGGCGGATGAAGACGACCTCGATCTTCTCGTAGGCGCGGCTCAGGAACAGGTAGAGCAGGGCGAAGAAGCGCTTCGCGATGTCCTTGCGCGACTCGTCCATCGAGCCCGACACGTCGAGGATGCAGAACATCACCGCCTGCGTCGTCGGCTGCGGACGCTGCACGCGGTTGTTGTAGCGCAGATCGATCGTATCGAGGAAGGGCACGCGCGCGATGCGGCGTTTCAGGAGATTGACCGCCGCTTCCGCCTCGTTCAGGGCGTCGGCCGGCGAACCGGCGGCCTCGAGCGCGCAGAAGCGTTCTTCCGCACGCGTCAGATCGCCGCGGCGCGGCGCCTGCAGCGCGCGCCGCCGGGCCGCTGCGCTCTTCAGGGAGCGGATGATGTTGACGTTGGTCGGCACGCCGGTCTGCGTGAAGCCGGCGCGCACGCTCTTCGTCGAGGGGATCGTCGCCAGCCGCTTCTTCACGAGATCCGGCAGCGCCAGGTCGTCGAAGAAGAAGTCGAGGAACTCCTCCCGCGACAGCACGAAGACGAAGTCGTCCTCGCCTTCGCCGCTGTCGCCGGCCTGGCTGCCGCTGCCGCCCGCGCCGCCGCCCTGCGGCCGCTGCAGGCGATCGCCGGCGACGAACTCCTTGTTGCCGGGATGGACGGCTTCGCGGTGGCCGCCCGGGCCGTGGTGGAAGAACGGTTCGGCGATGTCCTTGCGCTGGATGTCGACCCGCTCGCCGCGATCGAGATCGGTGATCGAACGCTTGCCGACCGCGTCCGCCACGGCACGACGAATCTGGTCCTTGTAGCGACGGACGAAGCGTTCACGATTGACGGCATTGCGGTGCCGCCCGTTGAGTCTGCGATCGACGATCATGCGCGATCCCCCGGCCTCAGGAGGCCTTCCTCACGCGCAGGTACCATTCGCAGAGCAGTCTCACCTGTTTCTCCGTGTAGCCCTTCTCGGTCATGCGGCCGACGAAGTTCTCGTGCTTCTTCTGATCTTCGCTGGAGCCCTTCGCGTTGAAGGAGATGACCGGCAGGAGATCTTCCGTGTTCGAGAACATCTTGCGCTCGATGACCTCGCGCAGCTTCTCGTAGCTGGTCCAGGCCGGGTTGCGACCGCCGTGCGCCGCGCGCGCGCGCAGCACGAAGTTGACGATCTCGTTGCGGAAGTCCTTCGGGTTCGCGATGCCCGCCGGCTTCTCGATCTTCTCGAGCTCGGCGTTGAGCGCCGCGCGATCGAAGATCTCGCCGGTGTCGGGATCGCGGTAGTCCTCGTCCTGGATCCAGTAGTCCGCATAGGTCACGTAGCGGTCGAAGATGTTCTGGCCGTATTCGGAGTAGGACTCGAGGTAGGCCGTCTGGATCTCCTTGCCGATGAGCTCCGCGTAGCGCGTCGCGAGGTGCCCCTTCAGGTGCGCGAGGTATTTCTCCTCGGTCTCCTTCGGAAACTGCTCGCGTTCTATCGCCTGTTCCAGCACGTAGAGCAGATGCACGGGGTTGGCCGCAATCTCGGCGTGATCGAAGTTGAACACCTTCGACAGAATCTTGAACGCGAAGCGCGTCGAAAGCCCCGTCATGCCTTCGTCGACGCCGGCGAAATCGCGGTACTCCTGGTAGCTCTTGGCCTTCGGGTCGACGTCCTTGAGGTTCTCGCCGTCGTAGACGCGCATCTTCGAATAGATGCTCGAGTTCTCGGGCTCCTTGATGCGCGAGAGCACGGCGAACTGCGCCATCATCTCCAGCGTGCCCGGCGCGCACGGCGCTTCGGCCAGCGAGCTGCCGTTCAGCAGCTTCTCGTAGATCTTCACTTCCTCCGACACCCGCGTGCAGTACGGCACCTTGACGATGTAGATGCGGTCGAGGAAGGCCTCGTTGTGGCGGTTGTTCTTGAACGACAGCCACTCCGACTCGTTCGAATGGGCGAGGATGATGCCCTCGAAGGGAATCGCCGACAGGCCCTCGGTGCCCTTGTAATTGCCCTCCTGAGTCGCGGTCAGCAGCGGATGCAGCACCTTGATCGGCGCCTTGAACATCTCGACGAACTCGAGCAGGCCCTGGTTGGCGAGGCACAGGCCGCCGGAGTAGGAATAGGCGTCGGCATCGTTCTGCGCGTAGTGCTCGAGCATGCGGATGTCGACCTTGCCGACCAGCGAAGAAATGTCCTGGTTGTTCTCGTCACCGGGCTCGGTCTTCGCGACGCCGACCTGGCGCAGCACGGACGGATGCCGCTTCACCACGCGGAAGCGCGAGATGTCGCCCTTGAACTCGTGCAGGCGCTTGATCGCCCACGGCGACATCAGGCCCGTCAGATAGCGGCGCGGAATGCCGTACTCGTTCTCGATCTGCTCGGCGTCCTGCAGCGGGGAGAACAAGCCGAGCGGGGATTCGTTCACCGGCGAGCCCTTCAACGAATAGAAGGGCATCACCTCCATCAGCGCCTTCAGCTTTTCGGCGAGAGAGGATTTGCCGCCGCCGACCGGACCCAGCAGGTAGAGCACCTGCTTTCTTTCCTCGAGTCCCTGCGCCGCATGACGGAAGTAGGAGACGATCTGCTCGATCGTGTCCTCCATGCCATAGAAGTCCTTGAAGGCGGGATAGCGCCTGATCAGCTTGTTGGCGAAGAGCCGCGACAGGCGCGGATCCTTGCGGGTGTCGATGACTTCGGGAGTGCCGATCGCGAGCAGCATGCGCTCGGCCGCTGACGCGTAAGTGCTGGGGTCCTTCCGGCAGAGTTCCAGATATTCCTGCAGAGAATACTCAGTCTC
>JBFWSI010000278.1:0-5660 GCA_050248455.1 Gammaproteobacteria bacterium
GATGGCCGGTGCGCGCGGCGCGATGCACTCGTCCACGACCTGGCGGACGCGCGACAGGAGTTCGCGCTCTTCCGCATTGCGACATGTATCCATGACGACATCCCCGGTTGCTTTTCGAACGTGAGCCTTGCGGGCTGCAAGCTACGCGCACGGCGTGGCGGCGTGAATGTGAGTTCCGGTCATCGAGTTGTGAATCGCGACGCTCGTCGGTACCCTCGGCACTGCCGCCCTCGATCGTTCGATACGCAAGCAAGCGTCGCATGCACCAGAAGCTGCTACTGACTCACGGCGTGAAGAGCCTGCGCGTCGCCTCGAGCGTCCTGCGCGCGCGCGGGATCGCGGTCCGGGAATGCCTGCGCGGCACCGGCATAGACGAGGCTGCGCTCGGCGATCCGGATCTCCGCATCAGCGTCGAGCAGGAGTTGAGCTTCTATCGCAACATCCTCGATCTGACCTCCGACCCGCTGATCGGGCTCGAGATCGGCGAGCAGTATCGGCTGCCGAACTACGGCATCTGGGGCTATGCGGTGATGAGCGCGCCGACCTTGCGCCACGCGCTGGAGCTCGCCTTCCGCTTCATCTATCTGACCTATACCTGCCACGACGTACGCCTGGACGCGGCGCCGAGCACGGCCTGCATGAAGCTGGAGCCCTTGCGCGACTACGAGGAATGCCTGCAGGTCATCACCGATCGGGACGTCGCGGCCCTCTTCCACCTGGTCGGCGAAATGCTGGGGCGACGCCTGCCGCTCGAAGCCGTCAAGCTGATCCATCGCGGCAGCCGCCACCGGGCGGCGTATGAACGCTATTTCGGATGCCGCGTGAATTTCGGTCATCCCTGTTCCGAGCTGCACCTCGCACCTGCGGTGCTCGACCAGGCGCTTCCGCACAGCGATCCGCACACGGCCCGGCTCACCGAGTACCAGTGCGAGCTGCTCGTCGCGCGGCTCAATCGGCACGACAGCGCCGGCGAGCAGATCAAGCGTCACCTGCTGGCGCGACCGGGCCATTTTCCGAGTCTCGAAGCCGTCGCTCGTCAGATGAATCGATCGGCGCGCCAGCTGCGTCGCCAATTGCAGATGGAGGGTCGCTCGTACACCGCGCTGGTCAACGAGCTCCGCTACCAGCTCGCGCGGGAATATCTCGAGGAGACCACGCTGTCGATACAGGAAGTCGCGACGCTGCTCGGTTACAACGAGCCCAGCAACTTCACGCATGCGTTCCGACAGTGGAGCGGTAAATCACCCGCGCGTCATCGCAGCGAACACGGCGGTCCGCGGCGAGCGTGACGTCGCGGCGCACGGGCCGCCGATCGAGGCAACGGCGGGGACGCCACCCGCTCCCGGCTTGCGCGCCACGCGCCGCACCCGGGCTACAGATGGCGCGCGTAGGCGTCGAGGGCGCGCAGCACGCCGGCTTCGTCCGCGACCGGCAGACGCAGGATGGCGCGGGCTGCGCCGCAGTCGCGGGCGCGGGCGAGAGTCGTGGGCGTCTGGTGTTCATCCTCGAGGAAGAAGAGCGAGACTTCGAGTCGCGCCGGATCGCGGCCGTAGCGCGTCATCTCTTCGCGCACCGCGGCGACGCTGCGCACGGTGTCCTCGATGTCGAAGGTCAGCGGCAGCCAACCGTCGCCGTAGCGTGCGACCTGGCTGCGCCCGAAAGGCGTGTCGAGCGTGCCGAGCACCACCGACGGGCCGGCCGGGCTGAGCGGCTTGGGATACTGCCAGCACGCGTCGAAGCGGACGAACTCCCCTGCGAAGGCCGCGCGCTCTTCCGCCCACAGCGTGCGCAGGGCGGCGAGGCGCTCGCGAAGCTGGCGCCAGCGATCGGCGACCCGCACGCCGTGATGTCCCATCTCGACCTCGTGCCAACCGGCGCCGATGCCGAAGATGAAGCGCCCTTCGCTGAGGCGGTCGAGCGTCGCCACCTGCTTGGCCAGATTGATCGGATGGTGCTGGTTGATCAGGCATACGCAGGTGCCGAGCCTGATCCGGCTCGTCACCGCGGCCGCGGCGGCGAGACTGGTCAAGGGCTCGCTCATGTGGCGGTATTCCTCGGGCAGGAAGAAAGCGCCGTTGCCGGCGAGCGGCATGCCGGTCTCGGGATCGGCCGACTCGCCCGGGCGCGGCACCGGGATGTGCGTGTGCTCGGGCACCCACAGCGACTCGAAGCCGCGCTCCTCGGCGGCGCGTGCCAGACGATCGATACGCAGCGAATACTCGGTATTGAAGGTGAAGACGCCCAGGTGCATGGCCGTTGGCCTCGACGCGATGGAGGGAGTTCACTATACGGGTGGAATGATCACGTTGCGCAATGCGAGGACACCCTGCATTCGTTGCAGGCTGCGGCCGGGTGCCCTGCCAATCCGTGTTGTGGAGGGGAGCGGTGCCGACCATCCGGACCGATCGAATCGATGCGGCCGACTGGTGGCTGTCCTAGGTGCGGGCCGGGTGGGCCTCGTACCAACCCTTCGTGGCATTCACTACTTTCACCACGAGCAGCATCAATGGCACTTCGACCAGTACGCCGACTACCGTGGCGAGCGCTGCGCCCGATTCGAAACCGAACAGACCGATGGCAGCAGCCACCGCGAGTTCGAAGAAATTCGATGCGCCGATGAGCGCCGACGGGCAGGCGACCGCGTGTTTCTCGCCGAGCACGCGGTTGAGCCAGTAGGCGAGCGCGGAGTTGAGGAAGACTTGAATCAGGATCGGTATCGCGAGCAGGCCAATCACGAGCGGCTGCTCCAGGATCGCCTCACCCTGGAAGGCGAACAGCAATATCAGCGTCGCGAGCAACGCCGCGGTCGACCATGGACCGAGCTTTTCCATCGCGGCATCGAATGCCGCCTGCCCTCGCGCGAGCAGGCGCCGTCGCCAGTATTGCGCGAGCACGACCGGCAGAGCGATGTAGAGAGCGGCCGAGGTCACGAGCGTGTCCCACGGTACGGCGATCGACGAAACACCGAGCAGGAAGCCGACAAGGGGCGCGAAGGCGAATATCATGATGGTGTCGTTCAATGCAACCTGTGAGAGCGTGAACAGCGGATCGCCGTTCGACAGCCGGCTCCACACGAACACCATCGCCGTGCACGGCGCCGCTGCCAGCAGGATGAGGCCCGCAACATAGCCGTCGAGTTGATCCGCGGGCAGCAGCGGAGCAAACAACTGGCGGATGAACAGCCAGCCGAGGAAGGCCATCGAAAACGGCTTCACGAGCCAGTTGACGAATAGCGTGACGCTGATTCCGCGCAGATGGTGCTTGACCTCGTGCAGCGCTCCGAAGTCGACCTTGACCAGCATCGGAATGATCATCACCCAGATCAGCAATCCGACCGGCAGGTTTACCCGCGCGACTTCGAGGCGCCCGATCGCCTGAAAAAGCCCCGGCGCGGCCTGACCCGCGACGACGCCGGCAACGATGCACAGGAGAACCCACACTGTCAGGAAGCGCTCGAACGCCTTCATCCGTGCGCGCGGGGTCCGCTCGGCAATCTCGCATCGGGTGGACATGAAGTGTCCCCTAGAGCCCGAGCGCTTCGCGCACGGCCGGGACGAGACGCGTACGGATGTCGTTGCGCACGGCGATGAAACTCCCGAGATCCTCACCGTGCGGATCGTGGAATGGCACGTGAATATTTCTCACCGACCGAGGAAATACCGGACAGGTCTCCCTCGCGCTGTCGCAGACGCTGACGACGAGATCGATCGCCGCATCCATTACCTGCGCCACGTCCTTCGGAACGAGCCCTGCCGTCGGCAGACCGGCGAGCCTCAAGGCTTCGATTGCACCTGCCGCGACCTCGGGCTGCGGACGCGTGCCGGCGGAGATGGCGTGCACCAGCCCGGCAAGATCGTGATTGAGGATGGCTTCGGCCATCTGCGATCGGCAGGAATTGCCGGTGCAGAGCACCAGTACGGTCGCGGGGCAGCTCATCGGGGGCGCGAGCGGCCGGTATTCACATGCTTCGCAGAGGCGCTGCGCCCGGCCGGCCTTTTCGTGGCTTTCCTCGTCGGCCGCACAACGCGACTCGCACCATGGACCGGCGTCGAACACGAAGCCTGGTCGCCCGCGCAACAGTTCTCGGTAAGAAATGCGAGCAGCTCGTTCATCCGCGCGTAGTTCGCGCAATAGAAAATGAAACGACCTTCTTGACGTGCCACGATGAGGCCGGCGTGCACGAGTTCCTTGAGATGGAACGACATCGTGGCCGGCGCCCCCTTCACGTGTTCCGCGATTTGCCCGACCGACAAACCTGCCGCTCCGGCCACCACCAAGCGCCGGAATATCTCGAGCCTCGTGCCCTGCGCCAGGGCACCGAGCGCCATCACCGCGGATTTCGTTTCCATACTTCGACCTTAATCGAAACATCGGCCGCGAGCAATCCGTTCGCTTGCGCGGATTTCATCGCTCAATTGCGCGCACAGCGAAACACGCTGTTCACATCGCGATAAAAGCTGCACTGTTTCGTCAGCGCAGCTTTCAGGCATTGCCGCGCGCGATGAATCCGGATCTTCGCCGTCGCGAGGGTGCAGCCGACCGCCTCCGCAGTCTCCCTGGCGCTCAGACCTTCCAGCTCGTGGAGCACGAGCGCAGCACGGTAGTCCGCCGGCAAAGTCGCGATGACTTCGCGTACGCAGGAATTCATCTCGTCGATGACCATGCGCTCGTCCGTGCCTGCCGCGTCGTCCGCGATCTCCTCCGCGTTCTCGAAGTCGATGCTCTCGACCCTCCGCGCCGGGCTGCGCAGATAATCGATGGCGACTCGCGTGGCGATCGAGAACGCCCACGTCCGAAGCTGCGAACGTCCCTCGAAGCTGCCCAGCCCGTGCTCCATCCGGATCAGCGTCTCCTGCAGCAGATCTTCCGCAACTGCATGGTCCCTGACCTGGCGCTCCAGATAGCGAAGCAGGGCGGCTGAATGCTCGGCCGCCACTGTCACGAAGTCCGGAGCCGCTGCCGTCGCGCCGGTCAGCAGCACGATTCCCTGCCACCCGCAGCGACGTTCGGGCTGCAGCTGCCGACATCGGCAGCTGCCCTCGTGATCGTCGCGTCGGGCAGCGCGTTCGAAGCGGCATCGAGCACCTTGCCGGCCGGCACACGCTTGATCCGATCGGCGAGCTCTATCGCGGCGGCGATTTCCGCGTCGTTCAGTCCCGCCTTGCGCGCTTCGACGATGTGGTATTCGACGCATGGGACGCAGTTCGAAGCGAGCGCGGCGCCGAGGGCAACGAGTTCGCGATCACGGTGATTCAGGGTGCTCATGGTCTTTCCAGTTCCTCTGCTGTGGGATGGATGGCGGGCGAACCGGCTACTCGCACCGGAGGCTGTCGCCCTCACGCACTGAGACGGAGGCGGCGGTTCGAGGGATACACCTCACCGGGCGGCGGACCTTGATCGCAATTGCGGTGAAAACTATGATACGAGAAATATCGAAATAAATACCACACGGCCGCAGCGGCGGCAGGAGGATCCCGCATGAATCAGCCCGACATCAAGAAACTCGTGAAGGAGAAATATGCCGAGGCGGCACTTGAAGTCGCAGCGGGCAGCCGTGGCGACTGCTGCGACCGTAGATCGACGGCGTTTCGCGATTGCGAGTCCATCACCGGTGATCTTTATGCAGCGGACGAGCTCGGCGCCGTGCCGCAGGCCGCTGC
>JBFWSI010000279.1:0-5640 GCA_050248455.1 Gammaproteobacteria bacterium
GCGGCGACGGTCTTCTCCCACTGGTTCCAGGTGTAGGTGTGGCTGCCGAATTCCTTCTCGGCGACTTCGTAGCCCCAGTTCCGGAAGGCGCCTTCCGTGAACTTCATGATGTTGCCCTTTTGCACGAAGGTCACGCTCTTGCGGCCGTTGGCGATCGCGTACTCGATCGCGGCGCGCACGAGGCGGGCCGTGCCTTCCTGCGACACCGGCTTGATGCCGATCCCGGAGGTGGCCGGGAAGCGGATCTTCTTGTACTGGTCCGGAAACTGCTCGGCGAACATCGTCATGAAGCGCTTCTGATCGGCCGAGCCCATCTCGAATTCGAGACCGGCGTAGATGTCCTCGGTGTTCTCGCGGAAGATCACCATGTCGACGGCGCCGGGGTTCTTGACCGGCGAAGGGACGCCTTCGAACCAGCGCACGGGCCGCAGGCAGACGTAGAGATCGAGGATCTGGCGCAGGGCGACGTTCAGCGAGCGGATGCCGCCACCGACGGGCGTGGTCAGCGGGCCCTTGATGGCGACCAGGTATTCGCGACAGGCGTCGAGCGTGGCTTCGGGCAGCCAGGAGCCCGTCAGGTTGTTGGCTTTCTCACCGGCGTAGACTTCCATCCACGCAATCCTGCGCTGGCCGCCATAGGCCTTCTGCACGGCGGCGTCCATGACGCGCTGGCTGGCGCGCCACACGTCCGGTCCGATCCCGTCGCCCTCGATGAAGGGGATGATCGGATTGTCCGGGACCGTCAGCTTGCCATTGGCGATGGTGATCCGGGCGCCGTCGGCTGGCGGTGCGATTTTCGTGCTCAAAGCTTTACCTCCCAATCTCGTAAAAGCCCCGCAAGTTTTTCACACTCGCCGCGCGGTTGTCATGCGCCGCACCGCTCGTAGCGCTGCTCGACCGGCGCGCGGTCCGGTGCCGACGAAAGCGACGCGGGGCCGCGCTTCCGATTGAGTCCGTGCAGGTGTTCGCATATTCTGCCCGACGGCGTCAGGCATCCCTATAAAAAGTACAAATCCTTGATTCCAAAAACGAGAATCATCGTTTTCGACGCAGAACGGAACGACCGCGCGCTACTCGGTCTAGCCCTGAAGAGTCTCCGGCCCGAAGTCGAGGTGCTGGAAGCTACCAATGCGCTCGAAGTGGTGCACCACCTCGGCGCAGGGCCGATCACGGCACTCGTCGCGGAGCCCGGCGCGTCCTTCCTCGAGTTGTCGGCGATCGTCGACGACCTGCGCCGTCGCGACCCGCAGTGCCAGTTCTGGCTGTTCTGCGCCGAGGACGGCACGCCGTCGTCGCGCGAGTGCATCGGCCGCGGCGTCGACGGGCGCGTCGAGAAAACCAGCGCCGGCTATCTCGGCCTGCCCGGTCGCCTGTTCGAGCGCCTGCGCGTCGGCGCCGAGCTGTTCGAACGCGCCACGGCCGAGGCCGCGGCCGTCGTTTCCAGCGCCTTCCCGCTCGCCACCTGCATCGTCGGCCGCCACGGCAATCTCGTCGCCGCCAATCGCGCCTGCGAGGAGCTGCTGCAGCGGCCGCGCTATGCGCTGCTGGATCAGCCGCTCGATCTCTTCGTCACCGCGCCGGAGCGCCAGGACGAGATCCGCCGCCGCCTGCACGGCGCACGCGAGCAGTGGGAGCTGGCGGCGCCGTTGCGTGCCGAGGCGGACCGCGAGCGGCAGATCGCGTTCATGGCGCGGCCGGTCGGCGACGAGGCCGGCCTCGTCGGGCTGTGGGCGGTGAGCCTGCTCGACGTGACGAAGCTCCTCGCCGGCGGCGATGCCGCCGCGGCGCCGGCGCGCGACCCGGAGCTCGACCGCCTGCTGTTCGCCGTCGCGCACGATCTGCAGGCGCCGCTGAACTCCCTGCACAGCAACGCGCGCTGGCTGGTCGAGCACCTGCCGGCCGCGGATCCGGAAGCGGCGTCGGCGGCGCAGGAAGTGGCCGCCCTGACCCAGCGCATGCAGCAGATGCTCGACGGCATCCTGGAGCTGTCGAAGCTGCGCGCCGGCGTGCGCGAGCCCGAGCTCGTCGAACTCGACGAGGTGCTCGCCGACGCGATCGCGAACCTGAGGAGCGACATCGACGAGGCCGGCGCGACGATCGAACGCCAGCCGCTGCCGCGTCTCGTCGTCAATCGCCAACAGCTGCTGCAGGTGTTCCAGAACCTGCTCGCCAACGCGCTGAAGTTCCGCAGCGCGCGCGTACCCCGCATTCGAGTGTCGGCGCAGGAGTCCGCCGACAGCCTTCGTATCCTCGTCGAGGACAACGGCATCGGCATCGATCCCAAGGACGTGACCCGTATTTTCGGCATGTTCCAACGCCTGCACGGCGAGCGGGAGTATCCGGGCCTCGGCATCGGACTCGCGCTGTGTCAGCAGATAGTCCGCGGCCACGGGGGCGAGCTCGTCGTCGAGTCCACCCCCGGCCGTGGCGCGTGCTTCATCATCGAGTTCAGGGGACCGGGGCTGCGTGCCGTGACGGCGCAGGTCCCGCGTAACGGAGCGCCGCAGCGATGACAGAACAGACGATTACCTGTCGTGTCCTGCTGGTCGAGGACATCGAGTCCGAGGCCAAGCTCGTCGTGAAGAACCTGCGCCGCGTCAGCGGCTGGCGCTTCATCATCGAGCACTTCGACCGCCTCGTGCCGGCGCTGGAACGCGCGCGCGAGAGCCGCTTCGACGTCCTGCTGCTCGACCTCAACCTGCCCGACGGGGCCGGCATCGAGGTCTGCCAGCGCATGCACGAGGCGGCGCCGAACACGCCGATGATCGTGCTCACCAACCAGACCAGCATCGAGCTCGGCACCAAGGCGCTGCGCGAAGGCGCCCAGGACTACCTGATCAAGCGCGAGGTCGACGCGACGCTGCTCGGCCGCGCGATCCGCTACGCGATCGAGCGCAACCGCGCCGAGCGCGCGCTGCGCGAGAGCGAGCAGCGCTATGCGCTGGCCGTCGCCGGCGCCAACGACGGCATCTGGGACTGGAACATGCGCGATTCCGAGGTCTACTTCTCGCCGCGCTGGAAGGCCATCCTCGGTTACGCCGAGCACGAGATCGCCGATCGCATCGACGAATGGTTCGACCGCGTCGATCAGCGCGATCGCGAGAAGTTCGACGAGGCGATGTCGCAGCATCTCGAAGGCAGGACCGCGCTGTTCGAGAGCGAGTACCGGATCACCGCCAAGGGCGGCGAGGTGCGCTGGGTGCTGAGCCGCGGCGTCGCGGTGCGCGACGAATCGGGCGCGCCGTGGCGCATGGCCGGCTCGATGACGGACATCACGCGGCGCAAGCAGACCGAGGCGCGGCTGCTGCACGAGGCGATGCACGACGCGCTGACGGGCCTGCCGAACCGCATCCTGTTCATGGACCGCCTCGAGCTCGCGCTGCGCCGCTATCGCCGCGATCCGCACAAGCTGTTCGCGGTGCTGTTCTTCGACCTCGATCGCTTCAAGCACGTCAACGACAGCCTCGGCCACCAGGTCGGCGACGAGCTGCTCGCGCAGGTCGCCGGCCGTCTGCTCGGCTGCCTGCGGCCGGGCGACACGCTCGCGCGGCTCGGCGGCGACGAGTTCGCGATCGTGCTGAACGACATCGCCGGGCCGACCGATGCGATCTTCGTCGTCGAGCGCCTGCAGGAGGCGCTGGCGCAGGAGTTCGAGATCGAGGCGCACTCGATCTACACCTCGGCGAGCATCGGCATCGCGGTCAGCTCGGAGACCTATCGCTCGCCCGACGAGATGCTGCGCGACGCCGACATCGCGATGTACCGCGCGAAGAACTCCGGCCAGGCGACCTATGCGGTCTTCGACACCTACATGCACGATCAGGCGATGTTCCAGCATCGCATGGAGACCGATCTGCGCCGCGCGCTGGACAAGGGCGAGTTCGACATCTACTACCAGCCGATCATCGCGATGGACGACCAGCACGTGATCGGCTTCGAGGCGCTGCTGCGCTGGCACCACCCGAGCCGCGGGCTCGTGATGCCCGAGGAGTTCATCGGCATCGTCGAGGACACGAGCCTCGTCGTGCCGATCGGCTGGTGGGTGATCGAGCGCGCCTGCTACCAGCTCGCGAAATGGCAGCGGCTGTTCCCGTTGCAGCCGCAGCTGGCGATGAGCATCAACGTGTCCGGCAAGCTGTTCCTGACCGACGACATGGCGAAGCGCCTCGCCGCGCTGCTCGAGGACTGCGGCCTCGCGCCGCAGTGCATCCGGCTGGAGATCACCGAGCGCGTCGTGATGGATCACGGCGATCTGGTGCTGAGCACGCTGTCGGATCTGCGCGATCTCGGCGTGCAGCTGCACGTCGACGACTTCGGCACCGGTTATTCCTCGCTGACCTATCTGCAGCGCTTCCGCTACGACTCGCTGAAGATCGATCGCACCTTCGTGTCGACGATGAGCGAGAAGGTCGACAGCAGCGCGATCGTCGAAGCGATCATCACCCTCGGCATGACGCTCGGCATGCAGGTCGTCGCCGAGGGCGTCGAGACCCCCGAGCAGTTCAACCGCCTGCGTGCGATGAACTGTCCCGCGGCGCAGGGCTTCTGGTTCTGCAAGCCGCTGCACCAGGACGCGGTCAACGATTTCCTGCGCACCGGCAGCGCGTCGGTGATGATCGCGGGCTCGACGAGCCATTGACGCCGGCGCGGCGGGCATGACGGCCGCGACGCGCGTGACGCTGCACACGCCGGACTGCGAGCTCGCCGTCTGGTGCTGGGGGGCGGCGAGCGCACCAATCATCGTGCTCGTGCACGGCTGGGCGGACTGCGGCGCGAGCTTCGCGGCGGTCGCGCGCGAGCTCGCCGCCGACTACCGCGTGCTCGCGCCCGATCTGCGCGGCTACGGCGATTCCTCGTGGGTCGCGACCGGTTACTGGTTCCCGGATTACCTGCGCGATCTCGAAGCGGTGTTCGACTCCGCGCTGATCCAGGGGCCCGTGACCCTGGTCGGGCACAGCATGGGCGGCAACGTCTGCGGCCTCTATGCCGGCATCCGGCCGGAGCGCGTCGCGAGCCTCGCGCTGTTCGAAGGCTTCGGCCTGCCGGAGAGCCGGGCCGAGGACGCGCCGAAGCGCTACGCGCAGTGGCTAAATCAGCAGCGCGAGCCGCCCGGCTTCCGCGATTTCGCCGACGAGGCGGCGCTGCTCGCGCACTTGCGCAAGCTCGCGCCGCGCGCGGAGGCCGCCGTCCTCGAACACGTCGCGCGCTGCTGGGCGCGTCCCGTCGACGGCGGTGGCTGGCGCCTGAAGATGGATCCCCGCCACAAGCGCTACAACCCCGTGCTCTACCGGCGCGAGGAAGCGGCCGCCTGCTGGCGGGCGACGCGCGCGCCGGTGCTGCTCGTCGCCGGCGCGGACTCCGATTTTCGCGCGCGTTTCCGCGGCCTGGATCCGCTCGCCGACGCGGCGCGCCACTACCGCGACCTGCGCAGCGCGACGCTCGCCGAGGCCGGCCACATGATGCATTGGGAACGACCCGTGGCCGTCGCGGCGCTGGTGCGCGAGGCCGCCGCGCGCGCGAGCGTCTGAAGGGTGACGGTTCTGGCGCAGGGCAGCTGGCTGATCGTCGGCTGCGGCTTCCACGGCACGCGCGTGCGCGCGCGGCTCGCGGCCGCGCGGGCGTCGACGGCGAGCGTCACGC
>JBFWSI010000280.1:0-5623 GCA_050248455.1 Gammaproteobacteria bacterium
GACCTCCGCCGCACGCGCGCGGAGGCCGACTGCCTGGACCCCGGCGAGGAAGTCGCGGCCGCCGCGGACCGCATGGCGGCGGCCATCACGGCGCGGCTGCGCAACGCCAATCCGCTGCTGCTGGTGACGATGACGGGCGGCCTCTTCCCCGCCGCGCTGCTGCTCGCGCGCCTCGACTTTCCGCTGCAGGTCGACTACGTGCATCTCACGCGCTACGGCACGGCGACCAGCGGCGGCACTATCGAATGGCGGCGGCGGCCGGCGGCGAGCGTCGCCGGCCGCACCGTGCTGCTCGTCGACGATCTGCTCGATCACGGCCTGACGCTCGCCGCCGCGGTCGACGAGCTGAAGAAGGAAGGCGCGCGCGAGGTGCTGACCGCGGTGCTCGTCGTCAAGCGCGTCGCCGCTCGACCGGGCCTCGCGCGGGTCGACTTCTACGCGCTCGAGACGCCGGATCGCTATCTCTTCGGCGCCGGCATGGACTACAAGACCTACTGGCGCAACTGCGCCGGCATCTACGCGGTGAAAGGCCTGTGAAGAAATACGCGATCATCGGCGGCAGCGGCCTAGACCGGCTCGAGGCGCTCGCCGTCACCACCCGCCGCCACGTCGTGACGCCCTACGGCGCGCCGTCCGGCCCGCTCTGCGAAGGCCAGTTCGCGGGTGCGCCGGTCGTCTTCCTCGCGCGCCACGGCGAAGCGCACCGGCTGCCGCCGCATCTCGTCAACTACCGCGCGAACATCGCGGCGCTGAAGGCCGCGGGGGTCACCGCGGTCTTCGCCGTCACCGCCGTCGGCGGCATCGCCAACGACTCCGGCCCGGGCCGCCTCGTCCTGCCCGATCAGATCGTCGATTACACCTGGGGCCGCGAGCATACCTTTGCCGACGGCACGCCGAACGACGTGCAGCACGTCGACTTCACCGCGCCGTTCAGCGCCGAGCTGCGCGCGCTGCTGCTCGAAGTGGCGCCCGACGCCGGCGTCGAGCTCGTCGACGGCGGCGTCTACGGCGCGACGCAGGGCCCGCGGCTCGAGACCGCGGCCGAGATCGCGCGCATGAAGCGCGACGGCTGCACGCTGGTCGGCATGACGGGCATGCCGGAAGCCGCGCTCGCGCGCGAAGCGGGGCTCGACTACGCGATGATCTCGCTGGTCGTGAACTGGGCGGCGGGGATCGGCGGCAAGACGATTTCGCACGCGGAGATCGGCCATCACCTCGAGCACGGCATGAGCGCCGTGCTGCGCCTCGTCGGGCGCGCGCTCGGCGTCGCGCTCAGTCGCTGAACTCTTCCTCGGGGACGTCGGCGTTCGGCGCGACGATCTCGCCCTCGGCCGGCGACTCGGGCGCGAGCGAGGTGACCTGCAGCAGGATCCCGAGCAGCTCGTGATCGAGATAGTGCAGCTCGCCGCTCTTCACGTTGCGCGTCGCCTTCACGCGCACGGGCGTGTCGCCGGCGAGCACGACGAAATCCGACTGCACGCGCATCTCCGGCAGCGCGACCTGCAGGCGCAAGCTGCCCTCCGCGCGCGGCCGTGGCGGCGCGATCGCGGGCGCGCCGTCCGCGTCGATCGCGCCCGGCGCGACGGTCGCCGACGCATCGCCGGCCCACGCAGGATCGCCGATGTAGACGGCGACACCCGCGTCCCCCGGCTGCTGCCAGGCCGCGTGCGCGACGAGCTCATAGGCCGTGGATGCGGCGAGCAGCTTCTCGGCGCCCGCGAGCCGGAACGAGCTCGGCGGCAAGGCGGTGAATGCGGCCGTGCCAGGCGCAATGCCCGTCGCGGGATCGACGGCCGGGGCCGCGTCGTCCGGCTCGGCGAGGCGTCGCGCGGCGGTGAAGTCGGGCAGCGCCTCGTCGCTGGCCCACGCGCCGGCGGCCTGCGGGACCGTGTGGCGGAAGACGATCACTTCGACCTCGTAGTCGTCGGCGCGGACTGCGCCCGCGGCGAGCCACGCCAGCGTCGCGGCCGCGAGCGCGCCCGCGGCCCGGCGCCGCGTCTTCCCGTCCCTGTGCTCCATTCGCTTCATGCGAGCCGCTCCAGCAGTTTTTCGAGTTCGGTGAACCGTGCCGCCTCGTCCGGCAGATCCTTGCGCAGACGCAGCTTGTCCTGGCCTTCGAGCCGGTAGTGCGGCGTCGACTGGATCAGCCGGATGACCTTGATCGGCTCGACGTTCGGCTGCGGCCGGAACTCGATGACGCCGCCCTGGCGCGTGA
The DNA here is from genome assembly GCA_050248455.1 of Gammaproteobacteria bacterium. Lineage (GTDB taxonomy): Bacteria > Pseudomonadota > Gammaproteobacteria. Next base: position 2,216 of record JBFWSI010000280.1, read on the forward strand.
GATCGATGCGCTTGATGCCGAGCGCGTCGGCCTTCAGGCGCAGCGCCGTCGTGCGGAACAGATTATCGACTGCCGGGCCGCAGGGCCCAAGCCGATCGATCAGCTCTTCCTTCAGCAGCGTCAGATCGGCCTCGCTGGTCGAGCTCGCGATGCGCTTGTACAGCACCAGCCGCGCGTGCACGTCCGGCAGGTAGTCCTCGGGCAGCAGCGCCGGCACGTGCAGGTCGATCTCGCAGGCGCGGGCGCTGATCGCCTCGAAGTCCGGCTGCTTGCCGGACTTCAGCGCGGCGACTGCGCGGTTGAGCAAATCCGCATAGAGGCCGAAGCCGATCTCCTGGATCTGGCCGCTCTGGTCCTCGCCGAGGATCTCGCCCGCGCCGCGGATCTCCATGTCGTGCGTCGCGAGCGTGAAGCCGACGCCGAGATCCTCCAGCGCCTCGATCGCCTCGAGGCGCTTCACCGCGTCCGCCGTCATCGTCTTGCGCGAGGGCACGATCAGGTAGGCGTAGGCGCGATGATGCGAGCGGCCGACGCGCCCGCGCAGCTGGTAGAGCTGCGCGAGACCGTAGCGATCGGCGCGATTGATGATCATCGTGTTCGCGTTCGGCACGTCGATGCCGGTCTCGATGATCGTCGTGCACACCAGCACGTTGCAGCGCCGGTGGTAGAAATCGAGCATCACCTGCTCGAGCTCCTTCTCGCGCATCTGGCCGTGCGCGTAGCGCACGCGCGCGCTGGGCACGAGCTCGGCGACCGCCTGCGCAATCCGCTGGATGTTGTCGACTTCGTTGTGCACGAAATAGACCTGCCCGCCGCGCGCGAGCTCGCGCAGGATGGCCTCGCGCACCAGCTCGTCCGACCATTCGTAGAGGAAGGTCTGCACCGCGAGGCGCTTCGACGGCGCCGTCGCAATCACCGACAGCTCGCGGGTGCCGGACAGCGCCATGTTCAGCGTGCGCGGGATCGGCGTCGCCGTCAGCGTCAGCAGATCGACTTCGCTGCGCAGCGCCTTGAACTGCTCCTTCTGGCGCACGCCGAAGCGGTGCTCCTCGTCGATGATGACGAGCCGGAGATCCTTGAACTTCACCTCGCGCCCGAGCAGCTTGTGCGTGCCGATGACGATGTCGACGGTGCCGGCCGCGAGGCCCTTCAGCGTCTCCTTCACCTCGCCGGAATCGCGGAAGCGCGACAGCTGCGCGATGCGCACGGGCCAGTCGGCGAACCGGTCGCGGAAGGTCTGGTAGTGCTGTTGCGCGAGCAGCGTCGTCGGCACCAGCACCGCGACCTGGCGGCCGCCGTTGACGGCGATGAAGGCCGCGCGCATCGCGACCTCGGTCTTGCCGAAGCCGACGTCGCCGCAGACCAGGCGATCCATCGGCTGCGGCTTCTGCATGTCCTCGATCACGGCCTCGATCGCGCCGAGCTGATCGGGCGTCTCCTCGAACGGGAAACTCTGCTCGAAGGCGCGGTAGGCCTCGCGCTCGATCGCGAACGCATGCCCCTTGCGCGCGGCGCGGCGCGCGTGGATCTCGAGCAGCTCGGCGGCGACGTCGCGGATGCGCTCCGCGGCCTTGCGCTTCGCCTTGTCCCACTGCCCGCTGCCGAGCTTGTGCAGCGGCGCGCGATCGGGATCGATGCCCGTGTAGCGGCTGATCAGCGCCAGCGCGCTGACCGGGACGTAGAGTTTGTCGCCGTCGGCGTACTCGAGCTTGATGAACTCGTTCGCGACGTCGCCGACCTGCAGCACCTCGAGGCCGAGGTAGCGGCCGATGCCGTGCATCTCGTGCACGACCGGCGCGCCGACGCGCAGCTCCGCGAGGTTGCGCACCACCGCGTCCTGGTCGACGTTGCTGCGCCGGCGACGGCGACGCTGCGAGGCGCGCTCGCCGAACAGCTGCAGCTCGGTGACGAGCGCGAGCTTCGGCGACTCGATCTCGACACCCTCGGCGAGCGGCGCGACGGCGAGCGCGACGCGCTGCTCGCCCGCTTCGAACTCGGCCCAGGAGCCGACCTGCGGCAAGCTCACGCCGTTGGCGCGGAAGAGCTCGAGCATCGTCTCGCGCCGGCCCGTCGATTCGGCGAGGAACAGCACGCGGCCGTCGAAGCGCGAGAGGAACTCGGTGACCGCGAACAGCGGCTGCTTCGCGCGCGAGTCGATCGGCAGCCGCGGGCCCGGACGCGTGCCGAAGGTTTCGGCCTTCGCGCGCTCTTCCCAGGTCTCCGGATCGATGCGGATGCGCGTGCGGCTGCCGAGCTCGGCCTCCACTTCCTTGGCGGCGAGGAACAGGCGCTCCGGCGGCAGGATCGGGCGCTCGATGTCGTGGCGCAGCTGTTCGTAGCGCTCGTCGACGCTGCGGCGAAAGGCGGCGGCCGTCTCGTCGATGTCGCCGTCGACGATCACGAGGGTGTCCGCCGGCAGGTAGTCGAAGACGCTGGACACCGAGTCGTAGAACAACGGCAGGTAGTACTCGATGCCGGCCGGCGCGACGCCGTCGCTGATGTCCTCGTAGACCGGGCTCTTCGTCGGCCGCCCTTCGAAGGCGAGCCGCCAGCTGCGCCGGAAGCTCGCGATCGCCTCCGCCGTCAGCGGCACTTCGCGGCCGGGCAGGATGCGCAGGCTGTCGACGCTCGAAGTCGACAGCTGCGTCTCGGGATCGAAGTGACGCAGGGCCTCGATCTCGTCACCAAAGAGATCGATGCGGAAAGGCTGCTCGGCGCCCATCGGGAAGACGTCGATCAGCGAGCCGCGGATCGCGAAGTCGCCGTGATCCATGACCTGCGGCACGCTGCGATAGCCGCCCTCCTGCAGACGCCGCCGGAAGCCTTCGCGATCGAGCTCGTCACCGGCCTTCAGTACGAAGCTCTGCGCCTGCAGCCACTGCCGCGGCGGCAGCCGATGCAGCAGGCTCGTCACCGACATGATCAGCACGCCGCGCGAGAGCGTCGGCAGCGCGGCGAGCGTCGCGAGGCGCTCCGAGATGTTGTCCTGGTAGGGGCTGAAGCGATCGTAGGGCAGCGTCTCCCAGTCCGGCAGGTGGTACTGGGCGAGCGCCGGCGCGAAGAACGGCAGCTCGGCATCGAGCTGGGCCGCGTGCAGCGAATCCGTGCATAGCACGAGACAGAAGCCGCGATGCGCCTGCGCCGCGCGCGCGATGGCGAGCGCGCGCGCCGCGCCGTGCAGGCGGCACCAGCGCGTGGACGTCGCGGCGCGCGCGGGGAGCACGGGTGCGAGCGGCGAAGGGCGTGCGGTGGTCGGTTCGGAAGCGTCGGTTCGGGACATGAGGCAGCGGGCAACGGAGCGCTGCGCCTGGCGCAGCGCCGGGATCAATGCGGTGTTTCGGGTGCGGCGAGGCTCGCCGCGATGGCGGCGACCGCGGCTGCCGGCGACGCGGCGCGCGTGATCGGCCG
>JBFWSI010000281.1:0-5622 GCA_050248455.1 Gammaproteobacteria bacterium
CGGCGATTCCGCCTGCGCGAGCAGCGCTTCGATGGCCTCGGTCTCGTCGCGCGTCCACGCGGCCGTGATGCGCGCGCGCAGCGGATCGGCGGGGCCGGGCAGCTCGGGGGCGAGGATGAGGCGCACCGCGGAAAGCCTCCGTCGTCCTGAATCGAAAGTTCCTCGCTGCAGTCTCGGAGCGCGGCGCCCGGCTGGCAAGGTGCAAGGCGCGTCACGGACGCGTTCATATGAACTCGCTCGTAGCCCGGAAGGGGCGAAGCGGAATCCGGGCTACGAAAACCGCTCGCTCATCCGGCTACGATGGCGCTGGCGGGCCTTGCTATATTGCCCCCTACATCGCCGCCCCAGGAGAGACGCATGGCCACCGGTTCCTCCTCACGACTCGACATGCCGGGCTACGACCCGCGCGACTTCGTCGGTTACGGTCGGACGCCGCCGCATCCGCAATGGCCCGGCGGCGCGCGCATCGCGGTCCAGATCGCGCTGAATTACGAAGCCGGCGGGGAGCGCAACGTGTTGCACGGCGATCCGCACTCCGAGGACGTGCTCTGCGACGGACCGTTCGGGCCCTATCACGGCAAGCGCGCGCCCTACGTCGAGTCCGAGTTCGAGTACGGCAGCCGCGTCGGGGCGTGGCGGCTGATGCGCATCATGCGCGAGCGCGCGGTCAAGTGCAGTTTCTTCGCCGTGGTCCAGGCCATCGAAGCGAATCCCGACATTGCGATTGCCGCGGTCGAGGACGGCCACGAGATGGTCGGCCACGGCTATCGCTGGTTCGACTATCAGAACGTGTCCATCGACGAAGAGCGGATGCTCATCAGGAAATCGGTCGACGGCATTGCGCGGATCACGGGCCAGCGCCCGGTCGGCTGGATGACGGGCCGGCCGAGCATGAACACGCGGCAGCTGCTCGTCGAGGAGGGCGGCTTCCTCTACGACCGCGACTCGCTCGCCGACGAGCTTCCCTACTGGGTGAGCGTCCACGGCAAACCCCATCTCTGCGTGCCGTATTCCTTCGAGACCAACGATCTGCGCTGCACGGCCTTCGGCGACTTCGTGACGAGCGACGATTATTTCACCTACATGAAAGACGCCTTCGACTGGCTCTACGCCGAAGGCGAGACCCAGCCCAGGATGCTGTCGCTCGCCTTGCACGATCGACTGCTGGGGCGGCCGGCGCGCGCCGTCGGCTTCGCCCGGCTGCTCGATTACATCCTCGGTCACGACCGGGTGTGGATCGCGCGCGGCGACGAGATCGCGCGGCACTGGATCGCGCACTTTCCGCCGCCCGCGGGACGCTGAATCCTCGATGAAGTCTCTGACGCAGTCGGAAGCCGAGTGCGATCCGCTCGCGGCCGCGCGCCGCGAGCCGGCACTGCGCCAGGCCGCCGCGCTGGCGGAACGCTATCTCGCGCGCATCGCCGAACGCGAAGCGACGGTGCACGCCTGGGCCTGGCTCGATCCCGACGCCGTGCGCGCCGCCGCGCGCGAGCGCGACGCGACGGCGCCGCGCAGCTATCTCCACGGCCTTCCCGTCGGGATCAAGGACGTGATCGACACCGCCGACATGCCGACCGCCTACGGCTCGTCGATCCATCGCGATCACCGCCCCCGCAGCGATGCGGCCTGCGTGGCCTTGCTGCGTCGTGCCGGCGCCGTGCTGATGGGCAAGACCGTGACGACCGAGTTTGCTGCGCTGACGCCGGCCGCGACCGTCAATCCGCACGATCCCGCGCGCACCCCGGGCGGCTCTTCGAGCGGCTCGGCCGCCGCCGTCGCCGACGGCATGGTGTGGGCGGCGCTGGGCACGCAGACTGCGGGCTCGATCGTGCGGCCGGCGGCCTTCTGCGGCTGCGTCGGCTACAAGCCGACCTTCGGCACGATCAACCGTGCCGGCCTCAAGCCCTTGTCCGAGACCACCGACACGCTCGGCGTCTTCACGCGGCGCGTCGTCGATGCCGGCTGGCTGGTCGCCCAGCTCGCCGCGCGGCCGGAACTGTGTATCGGCGGCGAGCCGTCGCGACCGCCGCGCCTCGCGCTGTGCCGGACCCCGCATGCGGAGCAGGCCGAGCCCGCCGCGCATGCCGCGCTCGAGCTGGCCGCGCGCCTCGCCGCCCGCGCGGGTGCCGAGATCGTCGACTACGAACTGCCCGCGCCCTGCGCGGACTTGAATGCGGCGGGCATGATCATCCTGACCAGCGAAGCGCGGCACGCGCTGGCCTACGAGCTGTCGCTCGCGGGCGATGGCGTCAGCGCGCCGCTGCGCGCGCTGCTGGGCGAGGAGACGGTCGATCGCAATGCTTACGACGAAGCCCAGGCCGTCGCACGCCGCGGGCGCGACGCGATCGCCGAAGCCTTCATGCGCTTCGACGCGCTCCTGAGCTTCAGCGCCACCGGCGAAGCGCCGCAAGGGCTCACCAGCACCGGCAGCCCGGCCTTCAATCACCTGTGGACGCTGCTGCACCTGCCTTGCATCAACGTGCCGGGGCTCGTCGGACCCTCGGGCCTGCCGATCGGCGTGCAGCTGGTCGGCGCACGCGGCGACGATGCGCGGCTGCTCGCCGTCGCTGCGTGGCTGCAGACGCAGCTCGCTGCAGGCGCCTCGAAAGATTGAACGGAGGAACGACATGAACGTGGGATTCGTCGGGACGGGCGCGATGGGCGAGCCGATGGCGCGCAACCTGCTGCGGGCAGGGCATGCGGTGACGGTGTTCAACCGGCGCGCCGAGCGCTCGCAGGCCTTGGTCGCGGACGGCGCGACGGTCGCGGCGACGATCGCGGACGCGGCGCGCCAGAACATCGTGATCAGCATGCTCGCCGACGATCGCGCGACCGAGGCGCTGGTGCTCGACGGCGACTTCGTGGCTGCGATGCCCGCGCACGGCATCCACGTCTGCATGGCGACGATCGGCGCCGCGCTCGCGGACGAGCTGAGCGCGACGCACGCGGCGGCCGGCAAGGGCTATGTGTCCGCGCCGGTGTTCGGTCGCCCGCCCGCCGCGGCCGCCGCGCAGCTCTTCGTCGTCGCCGCCGGCGAGGAGGGCGCACTCGATCGCTGCCAGCCGCTGTTCGACGCGCTGGGACAACGGACTTTCCGTGTCGGCGCGACGGCCAGCGCCGCGCACGTGGTGAAGATCGCCGGCAACTTCATGCTCGCCGCGATGGTCGAGGCCTTCGGCGAAGCGAGCGCACTCGCCGCGCGCCACGGCGTCGCGCCGACGCAGTTCGTCGAAGTGATGACGAACTCGGTGTTCCAGGTTCCGGCCTACAAGACCTACGGCGGCCTGATCGCGAGCGGCCAGTTCGAGCCGCCGGGCTTTCCGCTGCGTCTCGGTCTCAAGGACATCCGCCTCGCGCTCGCCGCCGCGGACGCAAAGGACGTCGCGCTGCCGCTCGCGAGCCTCGTGCGCGATCACTATCTGAAGGCGCTGACGCGCGGCTACGCCGAGCTCGACTGGGCCGCGCTTGCGCTGATCAGCCTGGAAGACGCCGGCGCCGCGCCGCGCTACACGACCCAGGCCGGTCCGTCGAGCGCATAGCGCCGCGGCTCCTTGCGCTCGATCTGCACGATGCGGCCGTCGTGGATGACGATTTCGATCGATCCGTAGCGGATCGCGCCCACGGCCTTTTCCAGCCAGGCGGCGAACTCCGCCGATGTACCGTCCGGATTCATGAGCGCCTGTCTCCCCCTGCGTGACGGCGGCGTGGCAGAGCAGAAAAGATGCCAGGCGGTGAAGGCCGACGGTTCAGGCACCTGGCGCAGGCCGTCCCCGATTCCCCCCGCAAATGTGCGCATTCGACGAAATGTGCGCGATTAGATCGCCGTGACGACTGGTGACGGTGGGTCCGGCGAAGGTGAGCCCGCGGCCGACTTCGCGTATTTCACGGAGATTTCCGCAGACCGATGAAACAGGTCTGGACTTTGCAGGTTCAGGCAAATATCGTCTCTAAAAATATCAAATGTCACATTTAATATTCGCAAATATGGAATCCAGTGCTCAAGGGGAATTCCTCCATCGGGTCTGGCAGGAAGCCTGCCGTCACATCGAAATCGAGGAGTTCGCCCAGACCGTCGCCGGGCTGATCGCCGACGCACTGGCGCTGCGCGAACTCGCGATCTACGAGCTCAACGAAGGCAGCCGGGTGCTGACCAAGATCGCGCGCGCGCTGCCGCGGCGCGAGATCGCTTTCTCGGTCGAGCGCAGCCGCTGCTCGCAGGAGCGCACGGCCGCCATCGCGCGCTGGGCCGGCACGGCGCGCTTGAGCGACTACGCCAGGCTCGAGGACACGGAGCCGGAAGTCGCCGGCGGCCTCGCCGTGCGCGCCCTGAGCACGCTCGTCGGCGGCTTGAAGAGCCCGCACGGCATCGTCGGCCTCGTCGTCTTCGAACCTGGCGACGAGGAGGGCGGCTTCGACGACGACGCACGCGCGCTGTTCACCAAGCTGCTCGATCCGATCGGCACGGCGCTCGAGAACAATCATCGCCTGCGCACGCTCGGCGAGCAGGCCAAGCACGCGGAGCAGGAGAAGGAAGGGCTGCTGGCCAAGCTCGGCCGCTCCGAAGGACGCGAGCCCGTGATCGGCGCCGACGGCGGCCTGCGCGCGGTGTTCGAGCGCATCGAAAGAGTCTGCGAGTCCGATCTGCCGATCCTCATCCTCGGCGAGACGGGCTCCGGCAAGGAGGTGCTCGCGCGCGAGATCCATCAGCGCTCGCCGCGCGCGGACGGCCCGTTCATCCGCGTGAACTGCGGCGCGATCGCGCCGGAGCTGATCGACTCGGAGCTCTTCGGCCACGAGAAGGGCAGCTTCACCGGCGCGACCAGCCAGCGCCGCGGCTGGTTCGAGCGCGCGCACGGCGGGTCGCTGTTCCTCGACGAGGTCGGTGAATTGCCGCTCGCCGCGCAGGTCCGGCTGCTGCGCATCCTGCAGGACGGCATGCTGTCGCGCGTCGGCGGCGAGACGGATTTCAGGGTCGACGTGCGCGTGATCGCCGCGACGCATCGCGATCTGCCGGCGATGATCCAGGACGGACGCTTCCGCGAAGACCTGTGGTATCGCCTCGCGACCTTCCCGGTGGTGCTGCCGCCGCTGCGCGAGCGCCAGCAGGACATCGCGGCGCTGGCCGGGCATTTCGCGCGCCGCGCCGCGAAGCGCTTCGGCCTCAAGCTGTGCCTGCCGAGCGCGGGCGATCTGCTGCTGCTGTCGAACTACACCTGGCCCGGCAACGTGCGCGAGCTCGCCGCGGTGATCGATCGCGCGGCGATCCTCGGCGGCGGCGCGCGCCTCGACATCGCGACGGCGCTGGGCGCGGGCGTCAGCGCGCCCGCGCGCGTCGAGTCGCCCGCCGACATCCGCGCCGGCACGCCGCGGCCGCTGCGCAAGACATCCGACGAAGAGGCGTTTCCGACGCTCGACGAAGCGATGCGCCAGCACATCAATGCCGCGCTCGCCCGCACCCACGGCCGCATCGACGGCCCGCACGGCGCCGCGCGCATCCTCGACATCAATCCGCACACGCTGCGCGCGCGCATGCGCAAGCTCGGCGTCGACTGGAGCCAGTACAAGGCGCGGTCGGTGCCGTGCGGGAGACGTCCTTCGTAGCCCGGGTGCAGCGAAGCGAAA
>JBFWSI010000282.1:0-5618 GCA_050248455.1 Gammaproteobacteria bacterium
CCACGTCCCCCTCTTCGATCCGACGCGGAATCCGACGACGTGCTTGAACTGTACCTACCGATACTCATCTTTCTCGGCGTCGGCATCGCCGTCGGCTGCATCGCGCTCGGCGCGGGCTTCGTGATCGGCAAGCTGCTCGGCGTCTACAAGGCCGATGCGCAGAAGGTCTCGCCGTACGAATGCGGCTTCGAGGCCTTCGAAGACGCGCGCATGAAATTCGACGTGCGCTACTACCTCGTCGCCATCCTCTTCATCCTCTTCGACCTCGAAATCGCGTTCTTCTTTCCGTGGGCCGTGGTGCTCGATCAGATCGGCGTGCCGGGTTTCACGGCGATGATGGTCTTCCTCGCCGTCCTCGTCGTCGGCTTCATCTACGAATGGAAGAAGGGAGCGCTGGAATGGGAATGAACGATTTGCCCGCGGCGGGCGCGCCCGATCGCGGTTTCGTGACCACCACGGTCGACAACGTCGTCAACTGGGCGCGCACGGGCTCGCTGTGGCCGATGACCTTCGGCCTCGCCTGCTGCGCCGTCGAGATGATGCAGGCCGGCGCGTCACGCTACGACCTCGACCGCTTCGGCATCGTGTTTCGGCCGAGCCCGCGCCAGTCGGACGTGATGATCGTCGCCGGCACGCTGGTCAACAAGATGGCGCCGGCGCTGCGCAAGGTCTACGACCAGATGACCGAGCCGAAATGGGTGATCTCGATGGGCTCCTGCGCCAACGGCGGCGGCTACTACCACTATTCGTACGCGGTGACGCGCGGCTGCGATCGCATCGTGCCGGTCGACGTCTACGTGCCCGGCTGCCCGCCGACCGCCGAGGCGCTGATGTTCGGCATCGTGCAGCTGCAGGCGAAGATCAAGCGCACCAACACCATCTCGCGCGCAGGGTGAGACCAGCGTGAATACCGATACCCTGAACCGTCTCGCCGAGCGGATCAGCGCGCTGCTGGGCGAGCGCGTGCGCGACGCCGTGATCGACTGCGGCGAGCTGACCGTCGTCGTCGACGGCAAGGATCTGCTCGCGGTGGCCGAGACGCTGCGCGACGCGCCCGACCTCGCGTTCAAGCTGCTGCTCGACGTCTCCGGCATCGACTACCAGACCTACGGCCAGGCCGACTGGCGCACGCACGACGCGACCGTGTCCGGCTTCAGCCGCGGCGTCGCCCGCGCGCAGGAGAAGGTCGACGTGCAGCCGTTCCCCGGCCGCTTCGGTGTCGTCTATCACCTGCTGTCGATCGCGCACAACCTGCGCGTGCGCGTGAAGGTCTATCTCGCCGAGGATCCGCCGCGCCTGCCGTCCGTGATCGAGGTGTGGCCGTCGGCGAACTGGTACGAGCGCGAAGCCTTCGATCTCTACGGCATCCTGTTCGAAGGCCATCCGGATCTGCGCCGCATCCTCACCGACTACGGCTTCATCGGGCACCCGTTCCGCAAGGACTTCCCGCTCGAGGGCCACGTCGAGGTGCGCTACGACGCGGAGAAGGGCCGCGTGGTCTACCAGCCCGTGACGATCGAGAACCGCGTGCTCGTGCCGCGCGTGATCCGCAACGACGGCCGCTTCGGACACTGACGGAGCACCGGAAAGAGCGCCATGCCTGAAATCCGCAACATGACCCTGAACTTCGGGCCGCAGCATCCCGCCGCGCACGGCGTGCTGCGCCTGATCCTCGAGATGGACGGCGAGGTCATCGAGCGCGCCGATCCGCACATCGGCCTCCTGCACCGCGCGACCGAGAAGCTCGCCGAGAGCAAGCCCTTCAACCAGAGCATCGGCTACATGGACCGTCTCGACTACGTGTCCATGATGTGCAACGAGCACGCCTACGTGATGGCGATCGAGCGCCTGCTCGGCATCACGCCGCCGCTGCGCGCGCAGTACATCCGCGTGATGTTCGACGAGATCACGCGCATCCTGAACCACCTGATGTGGCTCGGCGCGCACGGCCTCGACATCGGCGCGATGACGATGTTCCTGTACTGCTTCCGCGAGCGCGAGGACCTGATGGACTGCTACGAGGCGGTGTCGGGCACGCGCATGCACGCGACCTACTACCGGCCGGGCGGGGTCTATCGCGACCTGCCCGACACGATGCCGCAGTACCAGCCGTCGAAGTGGCGCAGCGAAGCGGACGTGAAGAAGCTCAACGACAACCGCCGCGGCTCGCTGCTCGACTTCGTCGAAGACTTCGTGAACCGCTTCCCGGCCTGCGTCGACGAGTACGAGACGCTGCTGACCGACAACCGGATCTGGAAGCAGCGCACCGTCGACATCGGCATCGTCACGCCGGAGCGCGCGCTCGCGCTCGGCTTCACGGGCCCGATGCTGCGCGGCTCCGGCATTGCGTGGGATCTGCGCAAGAAGCAGCCCTACGAGGTCTATGCCGAGCTCGATTTCGACATCCCGGTCGGCGTCAACGGCGACTGCTACGACCGCTATCTCGTGCGCGTCGAGGAAATGCGCCAGTCGGCACGGATCATCGCGCAGTGCGTGCAGTGGCTGAAGGCGAACCCGGGCCCGGTGATCATCGACGATCACAAGCTCACGCCGCCGAAGCGCGGCGAGATGAAGGGCGACATGGAGTCGCTGATCCATCACTTCAAGCTGTTCACCGAAGGCTACTGCGTGCCGGCGGGCGAGGTGTACGCGGCAGTCGAACATCCGAAGGGCGAGTTCGGGATCTGGCTGGTGTCCGACGGCGCGAACAAGCCCTATCGCCTGAAGGCGCGCGCGCCCGGCTTCGCGCACCTGTCGGCGATGAACGAACTGGCGACGGGCCACATGCTCGCCGACGTCGTCGCGATCATCGGCACGATGGACATCGTGTTCGGCGAGATCGACAGATAACGAGTCCGCCCCCATGAGCAACAATACCGGCAGCAGCCACGACACCCGGAGCCTTCTCTCGGACCATGCCCGTCACGTGATCGACGAGTGGGTCGCGAAGTATCCGCCGGAGCGCAAGCAGTCCGCGGTGCTCGCGGCGCTGCGCGAGGTCCAGCACGAGAACCAGGGGTCCCTCACCGTCCCGCTGATGGACGCCGTCGCCGACTATCTCGACATGCCGCGCATCGCGGTCTACGAGGTCGCGAGCTTCTATTCGATGTTCGAGACCAAGCCCGTCGGCCGCCACAGCGTGTCGATCTGCACCAACATCTCGTGCTGGCTGCGCGGCAGCGACCGTATCGTCGAGCACGTCGAGAAGAAGCTCGGTTGCAAGCTCGGCGAGACCACCGCCGACGGCCGCATCTTCCTCAAGCCCGAGGAGGAATGCCTCGCCGCCTGCTGCGGGGCGCCGATGATGCAGGTCGACCACGTCTACCACGAGCATCTGACGCCCGAGAAGATCGACGAGATACTGGCGAAACTGACATGAGCGACATCCCGCTGAATCTCACCTGCTACGAGACGCTCGGCTTCGACCGCCCGTGGTCGATGGAGACCTATCGCAAGATCGGGGGCTACCAGGCGTGGGAGAAGATCCTGCGCGAGAAGATCCCGCCGGCGGACGTCATCGAGCAGGTGAAGGCCTCGGGGCTGCGCGGCCGCGGCGGCGCGGGTTTCCCGACCGGCGTGAAGTGGAGCTTCATGCCGAAGACGCCGGGCGTGCAGAAGTACATCGTCTGCAACTCCGACGAATCCGAGCCCGGCACCTGCAAGGATCGCGACATCCTGCGCTTCAATCCGCACGCGCTGGTCGAGGGCATGGCGATCGCGGGTTACGCGATCGGCGCGACGGTGGGCTACAACTACATGCGCGGCGAGTTCCTGGACGAGCCCTATCTCCGTTTCGTCGGCGCGCTGAAGGAAGCCTATGCCGCGGGCTACCTCGGCAGGAACATCCAGGGCAGCGGCGTCGATTTCGAGCTCCACGATCATCTCGGCGCCGGCGCCTACATCTGCGGCGAGGAGACGGCGCTGCTCGAGTCGCTCGAGGGCAAGAAGGGTCAGCCGCGCTTCAAGCCGCCGTTCCCGGCGACCTACGGCCTCTACGGCCAGCCGACGACGATCAACAACACCGAGTCGCTGGCCTCGGTGCCGACGATCCTGCGCAGGGGCCCGGCGTGGTTCACGGGCTACGGCAAGCCGAACAACGCCGGCACGAAGATCTTCTCGGTCAGCGGCCACGTCGCGAAGCCCGGCAATTTCGAGATCCCGCTCGGCACGCCGTTCCGCACGCTGCTGGATCTCGCCGGCGGCATGCGCGACGGCCGTCCGATCAAGGCCGTGATCCCCGGCGGCTCCTCGGTCCCCGTGCTCAAGGGCGAGGTGATGATGGAGCTCGACATGGACTACGACTCGATCGCCAAGGCGGGATCGATGCTGGGGTCCGGCGCCGTCATCGTGATGGACGACACCACCGACATGGTGAAGGCCCTGCAGCGCATCTCGCGCTTCTACTATTCCGAGTCCTGCGGCCAGTGCACGCCGTGCCGCGAAGGCACGGGCTGGCTCTACCGCATGGTGACGCGCATCGTGAACGGCCAGGGCAGGCCGGAGGATCTGGCACGCCTCGACAACGTCGCCTCGAAGATCGAAGGCCGCACGATCTGCGCCTTGGGCGACGCGGCGGCGATGCCGGTGCGCAGCTTCGTGCGCAACTTCCGCGACGAGTTCCAACACTACATCGACCACGGGTGCAGCCTCCTCGCCAAGCGCCCGTCCGCGGCCTGAAGCAGACAGCAGCATGAGCGAAGACCTGGTCAACATCGAAGTCGACGGACAGCCGCTGAAGGCCCGCAAGGGCGCGATGCTGATCGACGTCACCGACGCCGCCGGCATCTACATTCCGCGCTTCTGTTACCACAAGAAGCTGTCGGTCGCGGCGAACTGCCGCATGTGCCTCGTCGAGGTCGAGCGCGCGCCGAAGCCGCAGCCGGCCTGCGCGACGCCGGTAATGGAAGGCATGAAGGTCTTCACCAAGTCCGAGAAGGCGATCTCGGGCCAGCAGGCGACGATGGAGTTCCTGCTGATCAACCATCCGCTCGACTGCCCGATCTGCGATCAGGGCGGCGAGTGCGAGCTGCAGGATCTCGCGCTCGGCTACGGCAGCGACGTCTCGCAGTACGTCGAGCGCAAGCGCGTGGTGCGCGACAAGGACATCGGGCCGCTGGTGCAGACGGACATGACCCGCTGCATCCACTGCACGCGTTGCGTGCGCTTCGGCGAGGAAGTCGCGGGTCTGCGCGAGCTCGGCGCGACGGGCCGCGGCGAGCACATGGAAATCGGCACCTACGTCCAGCACGCGATGAGCTCCGAGCTGTCGGGCAACGTGATCGACCTGTGCCCGGTCGGCGCGCTGACGTCGAAGCCCTATCGCTATTCCGCGCGCGCCTGGGAGCTCCAGCAGCGCGACGGCGTCGCGCCGCACGACTGCCTCGGCGCCAACGTCTACCTCCACGTCAAGGGCCAGGTCGTCAAGCGCGTGGTGCCGCGCGAGAACGAAGCCGTCAACGAAACCTGGCTGTCCGATCGCGATCGCTTCGCCTACCAGGGCTTGCGCAGCGAACAGCGCCTGCTCGCGCCGCGCATCCGCGAGCAGGGACAGTGGCGCGACTGCGACTGGGACACCGCGTTCGCGTTCGCCGCGGCCGCGCTGTCGGCGGTCGCCGATG
>JBFWSI010000283.1:0-5604 GCA_050248455.1 Gammaproteobacteria bacterium
GCGTAGTCGCCCTAGGGCCCGGTCAGATCGAGCCCCACGCGCTCGAGCACCGGCAGGTCGCGACCGGCGGGGGCGAGGAGCTGCTCGCGGGTCGCGGCGAGGCTCGCGGCAGGCGCGAGGGACGCGATGTCGGGGGCGCTGTCGTGCATGGCGAACGCGGCTCGAAAATGGGGTGTTTGCGGGGCGCGGACGCGGGCTCCGCGGTTTGACACTGGCACGACGCCCCGGTAGCTTTCGCTCCCGCGCAATCGCGCCCTTTCCACTTCAGAAGTGTAACCGCCTTGGCCAAAGAATTCCCGCGTATTCAGCGCCTTCCACCGTACGTCTTCAACCAGGTCGGCGAACTGAAGATGGCCGCCCGGCGGCGCGGCGAGGACATCATCGATCTCAGCATGGGCAATCCCGATCAGCCCACGCCGCAGCACATCGTCGACAAGCTGGTCGAGGTCGCGCAACGCGGCGACACGCATCGCTACTCGGTGTCGAAGGGCATCCCGCGGCTGCGCCGCGCGATCTGCAACTGGTACCAGGCGCGCTACGGCGTGGCGCTGGATCCCGATTCGGAAGCGATCGTCACCATCGGCTCGAAGGAAGGGCTCGCGCACCTCGCGCTCGCGACCGTCGATCACGGCGACGTCGTGCTGGTGCCGAACCCGTCCTACCCGATCCATCCCTACGGCTTCGTGATCGCGGGCGCCGACATCCGCCACGTGCCGATCGGTCCCGGCGTCGATTTCTTCACGGAGCTGACCAACGCGATCCGCAACACTTGGCCGAAGCCGAAGATGCTGCTGCTGAACTTCCCGAGCAACCCGACCACGCAGTGCGTCGAGCTCGACTTCTTCAAGCACGTCGTCGAGATCGCGCGCGAGCACAACATCTACGTGATCCACGATCTCGCCTATGCCGATCTCGTGTTCGACGGCTACAAGGCGCCGTCGATCATGGAAGTGCCGGGCGCGAAGGACATCGCGGTCGAGTTCTTCACGTTGTCGAAGAGCTACAACATGCCGGGCTGGCGCATCGGCTTCATGGTCGGCAACCCCGATCTCGTCTACGCGCTGGGCCGCATGAAGTCTTATCTCGACTACGGCATGTTCACGCCGGTGCAGGTCGCCGCGATCGCCGCGCTCGAAGGGCCGCAGGACTGCGTCGCGCAGATCCGCGACATGTACCAGCAGCGCCGCGACGTGCTGTGCGACGGTCTCAACGCGGCCGGCTGGGAAGTGGAGCGGCCGAAGGCGACGATGTTCGTGTGGGCGCGCATCCCGGAGCCGCTGCGCCAGCTCGGCTCGCTCGAGTTCTCGAAGAAGATGCTGCTCGAGGCCAAGGTCGCGGTGTCGCCCGGGATCGGCTTCGGCGACTACGGCGACGAGTACGTGCGCTTCGCGCTGATCGAGAATCCGCACCGCACGCGCCAGGCCGTGCGCGGCATCAGGGACATGCTGCGCAACGCCGATCCGCGTCCCGCGGCCGCCGGCGCGACGGCCTGAACGATGGCGAGTCTTCCTCCGGTCCGGATCGGGCTGCTCGGGCTCGGTACCGTCGGCGGCGGCACGGTCACCGTGCTCCGCCGCAACGCGACGCTGATCGCCGCCCGCGCCGGCCGCGCGATCGAAATCGCCTGCGCGAGCGCGCGTTCGCTGGACAAGGCGCGCAGCTTCGATCTGCGCGGCATCACGCTGCATGCCGATCCGCAGGCCGTCGTCGACGATCCGTCGATCGACATCGTCGTCGAGCTGATCGGCGGCATCGAGCCGGCGCGCAGCCTCGTGCTCCGCGCGCTCGCCAGAGGCAAGCACGTCGTCACCGCGAACAAGGCGCTGATTGCGCTCCACGGCAACGAGCTGTTCGAGGCCGCGCAGGCGAAGGGACTGATGGTCGCGTTCGAGGCTGCCGTCGCCGGCGGCATTCCCGTGATCAAGGTGATGCGCGAGGCGCTCGCCGGCAACGACATCCAGTGGCTCGCCGGCATCATCAACGGCACCTGCAACTTCATCCTCTCGGCGATGAGCGACGAGGGCGGCGACTTCGGCGAGGTGCTCGCCGAAGCGCAGCGGCTCGGCTATGCCGAGGCCGATCCGTCCTTCGACGTCGACGGCATCGACGCCGCGCACAAGCTGACGATACTCGCCGCGCTCGCCTTCGGCGTGCCGCTGCAGTTCGCGAAGGTGCACGTCGAGGGCATCCGCCGGATCTCGCGCGAGGACGTCGCCTTCGCCGCGCGGCTGGGCTATCGCATCAAGCATCTCGGGATCGCGCGCCAGCGCAAGGACGGCATCGAGTTGCGCGTGCACCCGGCCTTCGTGCCGGCGCGGGCGCCGCTCGCGAACGTCAACGGCGTGATGAACGGCGTGATGGTGCGCGGTGACGCCGCGGGCCCCGTGCTGCTGTCCGGCGCCGGCGCCGGCGCGGAGCCGACGGCCTCGTCCGTCGTCGCCGATCTCGTCGACGTCGTGCGCGCGCTGACCTCCGATCCCGGCAACCGCGTGCCGCATCTCGCCTTCCAGCCCGACACGCTCGAGAACCAGCCGATTCTCGACATCGCCGACACCGAGACCGCCTACTACGTGCGGCTGCTCGTCGCCGACGAGCCGGGCGTGCTCGCCGACGTCACGCGCATCCTCGCCGACCTCGGGATCAGCATCGAGGCGATCATGCAGCTCGATCGCACCGACGACGCGCCGACGGTGCCGGTCGTCATCCTCACCCACGTCGTGAAGGAGCGCGCGATGAACGCCGCGCTGTCACGCATCGAGGCGCTGTCCGCCGTGCGCGCACCCGTCAACCGCATCCGCGTGGAGCCGCTCGCATGAGTCACTACCTGGGATTGATCGAACGTTACCGCGATCGCCTGCCCGTCAGCCCGGACATGCGCATCGTCTCGCTGGTCGAGGGCGACACGCCGTTGATCCCGCTCGACAATCTTGCGCGCGACGCCGGACGCGACGTGAAGATCTACGCCAAGTTCGAGGGGCTCAACCCGACCGGCTCGTTCAAGGATCGCGGCATGACGATGGCCGTCACGCAGGCCGTGCACGAAGGCACGCAGGGCGTCATCTGTGCGTCGACGGGCAACACCTCGGCGTCCGCCGCGGCCTATGCCGCGCGTGCGGGCGTCCGCTCCTTCGTGCTGATCCCGGATGGCAAGATTGCGCTCGGCAAGCTCGCGCAGGCGATGATCCAGGGCGCCGTCGTGATCCAGATCCAGGGCAACTTCGACGACGGCATGCGCATCGTCAAGGAGATGGCAGACGCGGCGCCGATCGCGATCGTCAATTCGATCAACCCGTATCGCCTGCAGGGCCAGAAGACCGCGGCCTTCGAGATCGTCGATGCGCTCGGCCGCGCGCCCGACTACCACTGCATCCCCGTCGGCAACGCCGGCAACATCAGCGCGTACTGGATGGGCTTCTGCGAGTACGCCGGCGTGCAGACGACGAAGCCCGCGGTCTGCGCCAGCCGGCCCGTGATGCTCGGCTACCAGGCCGCCGGCGCGGCGCCGTTCCTGCGCGGTGCGCCGGTCGCCGATCCGGAGACCGTCGCAACCGCGATCCGTATCGGCAATCCGCAGTCCTGGGATCTCGCCTGGGCCGCGGTGCGCGAGTCGGGCGGCTGCTTCGCCGAGCTGACGGATGAAGAAATCCTCGCCGCGCAGAAGCTCCTCGCCGAGCGCGAGGGCGTGTTCTGCGAACCGGCTTCGGCGATTTCGGTCGGCGGCCTGCTGCGCGACATCAAGGCCGGCAAGATTGCGCCGGGCAGCGTGATCACCTGCACGCTGACGGGCCACGGGCTCAAGGATCCGGACACCGCGATCAAGCAGAGCCAGGGCCAGGTGCTGCAGATTCGCGCCGAGACCGATCTCGTCAAGCGCGCGATCCTCGATCGTCTCTGAGCCGTGCCGGCGGCGCGCGGCCGTCTGACGCTGGTCCTGCCGGGCTACGCGCGCGGCGTCGCGGACGGCGCCGCGCCCGCACCGACGCCCGCCCTGCGCCGCCTGCTGGCCCGCGCGCAGTGGACCGAGGATCATCGCTCGACGACGCAGGCCCTGCTCGAAGCCTTCGGCTTGCCGCCGGACTGCGCGCTGGCCGCGCTGCTCGCGCGCGCCGAGCTCGGCGTCGACGCGCCCGGCTGGCTGCGCGCCGATCCCGTGCATTTCCGGGCGGACGCCAAGCTCGTGATGCTGGTGGCGCCGGCGGCGGACGAGTTGACGGCCGACGAAGCCGACGCGCTGCTCGACGAGCTTCGCTCGCGCCTGCCGGAATTCACCTGGCGTCGCGGCGCCGAGGCGCGACACTGGTACGTCCGCATGCCGCTGGTCGATGCGACGCCGAGCCTGGGGCCTGCGTGGCTGCACGGTCGCTCGCTGACGCCGTTCTTTCCGCAGGACCCCGCCTACCGCCGCTGGCGCCAGGCGATGACCGAGGCGCAGATGGTGATGCACGACGCGGCCCTCAATGCCGCGCGCGAGGCGCGCGGCGCGCTGCCCCTGAATGCGCTGTGGATCTGGGGAGGGGGCCGGCCACCGCTGGCGACGAGCTCCACGCTTGCGCTCGCCGTCGGCCGCGATCCCCTGCTCGCAGGCATGGCCGCGATCGCGGGTGTCGCGCATGCGCCGGCGTGTGCCGCCGAGCGACTCGCCGCAGCGCTTGCGCAGGGGCCCGTGCTGCTGCTGGCGGGCACCCCGTTCGGGGCAGGCGACGAGTCCGCGGTGCTCGACGATGCGAATGCCGGCGCGGCACTCGCGTGGTCGGCGCTGCGGCGTGGGCAGGCCGCGGCGATCGAAGTCGTCGGTGAAGGTCTGCGCGGCCGCGTCACGCGCGGCGCACGCTGGCGCCTGTGGCAGCGGCGCATGCCGGGCGGCTTCGGTGACTGCCACGCGGTAGCGGCGCCATGAAACCGAACGGTCCCCGCATCGAACGTCGGCCCTGCGTAGGAGCCATGCCCGCGCTGGACGGCCTGCACCCCGTGCTACGCCGCGTCTATGCGACGCGCGGCGTCGCCTGCGCCGAGGACGTCGATCACTCGCTGCGCGGCCTGCTGCGCACCGACGCGCTCGGCGGGGTGGAACGTGCGACGGCGCTGCTCGCGGCCGCGCTGCGCGAGGATCGGCGCATCGTCGTCGTGGCCGACTTCGATGCCGACGGCGCGACGAGCTGTGCCGTCGCGCTCCGCGGTCTCCGGGCCTGCGGCGCGCGCCACGTCGACTACGTGGTGCCCAACCGCTTCGAGTACGGCTACGGCCTGACACCGCCGATCGTCGAGCTCGTGCGCGCGAAGGGCGCGGAGCTGCTGATCACCGTCGACAACGGGATCTCGAGCCTCGACGGCGTGGCGGCCGCGAAGGCGGCGGGTCTCGCGGTGCTGATCACCGATCACCACCTGCCGGGCGCGCACTTGCCCGCGGCCGATGCGATCGTGAACCCGAACGTGCCCGGCGACGCCTTCCCGAGCAAGGCGCTCGCCGGCGTCGGCGTGATGTTCTACGTGCTGCTCGCGCTGCGCGCGAGGCTGCGCGCCGAGGACTGGTTCGCCGCCGAAGGGCTGGAAGAGCCGAACCTCGCGGAATTGCTCGATCTCGTCGCGCTCGGCACGGTCGCCGAC
>JBFWSI010000284.1:0-5591 GCA_050248455.1 Gammaproteobacteria bacterium
GTCGCCCTGCCCCTGCCTCAGCTGCCCGCCGACGTCCAGCCGGAAGCGACGCTGGATCTCGCCATGCTCGCGCGCATCAACCACGGCGAGCGCGTCGAAGTGGTGGCGCCGGCCGTCGATCGCACGCAGGAGCTCTTCGCGCGCACGGCCCGGCTCGTCGATGCGCAGAACGAACGGGAGTGCCCGGCGTTGCCGCCGCGTGCGCCGCGCGCGCTCGACTACCTGCCGGAGCACGAGGACCTGCGCTCGCGCTTCATCTTCGCCGAAGCCATCGGCAGCTACTCGGCGCTGCACGATCTGCTGAACGGCTATTCGCCCGCCTATCAGCTCTTCAGTGCCGCCGGCGAGCGCGTCGGTCACCGGCGCCTGTCGCGCGAGGACGCGCGCGTGCTCGAAGCCTACCGCGATCAGGTCCACGCCGCGCTCGAACACGCCGGGCAGTATCTCTACGACAACCTCGCAACGGGCTTCAGCGCACAGGAGCTGCGCGAGCTGAACGACATCCTGCGCGAGGCGCGCGGGCGCTACGACCGCGTCACCGAGATCCTCGGCCTGAACCTCATCCACGAGGTCGAGGAAGCGGTGCTGAAACTTCACGCGCTGGATCGCAAGATCCGCATGGTGCAGCAGACCGTCGACGGCATCTTCCTCGTCGACAGCGAGCTGATGTTCGTGCCGGCGAACGATCTGGTCGAAATCGTCAACGCGATCTTCAGCGCCGTCGGCAACCCGCACGTCGCGCGCAACATCGACGGCATCACGCTGCTCGCGGCGCGCAACCTGCTGATCCAGGTCACATCGTTCTTTTCCTACTACGGCCGCCAGCAGATCTACAACGTCTTCAAGCGCCAGGCCGCGAACGTCAACCAGGCCGCGATCGCGCATCACATCCGCAGCGAGATCCGCGCGCTCTTCCGCGCCTGCAAGGCGGAGAACCGGCTCGTGCTGAAGCGCGTGATGGCGCACGCCGAGCGCGAGTTCGAGCTGTCGGTCGAAGCCATCCGCGAGGAAGCGGAAGCGATCGCGATCGCCGCCGTCGATCGACTGCTGCCGAAGCCGCCGCCGGTCGAAGCACCGCCGCCGCCCGGGTTCCTGCGGCGGGTCGCGCGCTGGCTGTTCCGGTAGTCCGGCCGGCCCTGTACACTCCGGCAGGCCCGGCCGCGGACGCGGCTCCGGGCCTCAGTCGAGGGTGTCCGGATGGTGATATTGCGCGCTAGCGTCGAGCTGTTGCGGCAGGTGCCGATCTTCGGCTCGCTGTCGCCGGACGAGCTCCAGCGCGTCGTCGACGCCCCGGCCAACGGCGTCGTCGCCTACCCGGTCGGCGAACTGATCGTCGCCGAGAACGACGCTGCCGACTGCATGTACATCGTGCTCGATGGCGCCGTCGACGTGCGGATCACCGCCGTCGGCGGCCGCGAAATCACCATCGCGACGCTCAAGGCCGGCGAATTCTTCGGCGAGCAGGCGCTGCTGCCCGGCTCCACCGGCCGCCGCAATGCGACCGTGCGCGCGCTGTCCGACTGCCGCTTGTTCCGGATCGGCAAGGGCGACGTCGCGCTCGGCCTCGCGAAGACCGAGGACGTGTCGCTGTCCGGCCTGCCGGACGAAGCGAGCGACGAGGACCGCGTGCGCATGCTCCTGCGCAGCGTGCGGCTGTTCCGCAGCCTGTCGCCGCGCGATCTCGACCGCGTCGGCGAGTGGACCGAGACGGTGACCTTCGACGACGGCGACATCGTCCTGCGCGAAGCCGAGGAAGGCGATTTCATGTACGTCGTGCTCGACGGTGCCGTCGAAGTCTTCGTGATGGACGACGACGGCAAGATCGTCGTGCTCGGCCGCCTCACCGCCGGCCACTACTTCGGCGAACAGGCCCTGCTGCCGGGCGGCACGGGCAAACGCAACGCGAACGTGCGTGCCGACGGGCGAGCCACCCTCGTGCGCGTCGCGAAGCGTTACTTCCAGCTCATCGTCAACCACGACAACAAGCTGATGCTCGCGCTGAAGGCCGTCGGCGATGCCCAGCGACGCCGGATCAGCGATCTCATCGGCCGGGGGAATCCCTGGTAAGGATCGCAGGCCGCGCGCCCCGCGGCATCCCGCTCCCGTGACCGACGGCCGCCGATGAACGCACTCGAACTGCATGCGCTGACGAAGATCTACGGCGACGGCCACTGCGCGCTGAAGGGCATCGATCTGAGCGTCGCCGACGGCGACTTCTTCGCGCTGCTCGGGCCGAACGGCGCCGGCAAGTCGACGACGATCGGCATCATCACCTCGCTGGTCAACAAGTCCGGCGGCAACGTCCGCGTCTACGGCGTCGACGTCGACGAGGACTTCGCGGCGGCGAAGTCGCTGCTCGGCGTGGTGCCGCAGGAATTCAATTTCTCGCAGTTCGAGACGGTGTGGGAGATCGTCGTCAACCAGGCCGGCTTCTACGGCCTGCCGCGCGGCCGCGCCGAGGCGCAGGCGGAGAAGTACCTGAGCCGGCTCGGCCTGTGGGACAGGCGCAGGGATCGCTCGCGCACGCTGTCCGGCGGCATGAAGCGACGCCTGATGATCGCACGCGCGCTGGTGCACGAACCGCGGCTCCTGATCCTCGACGAGCCGACCGCCGGCGTCGACATCGAGGTGCGCCGTTCGATGTGGGACTTCCTCGCCGACCTGAACCGCGGCGGCACCACCGTGATCCTGACCACGCACTACCTCGAGGAAGCCGAGCGGCTGTGCCGCAACATCGCGATCATCGATCGCGGTCTCATCATCGAGAACACGACGATGAAGGACCTGCTCGCGAAGCTGCACGCGGAGACCTTCGTGCTCGACATCGGCCGCCCCGTCACCGATGCGCCGACGCACCCCGACTTCGCGATCAGCCTGCTCGATCCGACGACGCTGGAAGCCGTCGTCGACCGTCGCTACTCGCTGAACGATCTGTTTTCGTTCCTGTCGGCGCAGGGCATCTCGGTGGTCAGCATGCGCAACAAGGCGAACCGCCTCGAGGAACTCTTCGTCAGCATGGTGCAGGACGGCACGCGCGCGTCCGGCGCCGGCTCCTGAGCTCGCCCGATGTCCGCCGTGATGCCCAAGCCCGATCCGTCGCGCGGCTATGCCGTCGCCTTCATGACCCTGCTGCGCAAGGAAATCGCCCGCTTCATGCGCATCTGGCTGCAGACGATCCTGCCGCCCGCGATCACGATGGCCCTGTACTTCGTCATCTTCGGCAACCTGATCGGCCCGCGCATCGGGCAGATGCACGGCTTCGACTACATGCAGTACATCGCGCCGGGCCTCATCATGATGTCGGTGATCACGAACGCGTATTCGAACGTCGTGTCCTCGCTGTTCGGCGCCAAGTTCCAGCGCCACATCGAGGAGATCCTCGTCGCGCCGATGCCGAACCTGCTCTTGTTGTCGGGCTTCGTCGCCGGCGGCATCGCGCGCGGCGTCATGGTCGGCATCGTCGTCACGGCGACGGCGCTGTGCTTCACCAGGCTGCACGTCGAGCACTGGTTCACGACGATCGCCGTCGTGTTCCTGACCGCCGCGCTGTTCTCGCTCGCCGGCTTCATCAACGCGCTGTTCGCGAAGAAGTTCGACGACATCTCGATCGTGCCGACCTTCATCCTGACGCCGCTGACCTATCTGGGCGGCGTGTTCTACTCGATCGATCTCCTGCCGCCGTTCTGGCAGCAGGTGTCGCTGGGCAACCCGATCCTCTACATGGTCAACGCCTTCCGCCACGGCATGCTCGGCGTCAGCGACATCGACATCGGCGTCGCCTTCGCCGTCATCCTCGCCTTCTGCGCCGCCCTCTTCGCCCTCAGCATGTGGCTGCTGAAGCGCGGGGTCGGGCTTCGAACCTGACGGCGGTGCCGGGTTTTAGGCTGGCAAAAACCCCCGCCCGTCTCAGGCATGAGCCTTGAACTCGGCATAGCGCTGAACGACGCGCCCGAACACGGGCCCAGGACAGGCGCTGCCGACGGGCTGGCCGTCGAGGTGGCTGACGGGGGTAAGCTCGCGACCGGAGCTGGTGAGGAAGATTTCGTCGGCGCGGCGGAGTTCGGCCGCGGTGATGTCGGTCTCGAGCACCGCATCCGGGCCGCCGGCGAACCGCTCGATCAGCAGATCGCGCGTGATGCCGGGCAGCAGGTAGCGCGACAGCGGCGGCGTGCGCAGGCGGCCGTCGACGACGACGAAGACGTTGCTCGCGGCGCCCTCGGTGACGAGCCCGTCGCGCACGAGGATCGCTTCGGCGGCACCAGCGGCCGTCGCAGCCTGGCGCAGCAGCACATTGGCGAGCAGCGAGATCGACTTGATGTCGCAACGCTGCCAGCGGAAATCCTCGTGCGTGATCGCCGTGACCGCGATCATCGGATCGATCGGCGCGAGCGGGGTCAGCATCGCGAACACCGTCGGCAGGAGGCCGACCGGCGGCTGGTGCAGGCGCGGCGCAACGCCGCGCGTCAGCTGCAGGTAGACCGTGAAATCGTCTCCCGCCTGCGCCGCGAGCAGGCGCTCGACGATTTCGGCCCACTGCGCGGGTGACAGCGGGTTCACGATCCCGACCGCAGCAAGGCTGCGCTCGAGCCGCGCGAGATGCTCGGCCAGCCGCAGCACGCGGCGGCCGAAGACCGGGATGACCTCGTAGACGCCGTCGCCGAAGATGAAGCCGCGATCGAGCACCGACACCTTCGCTTCCGCGAGCGGAAGAAAGACGCCGTCGAGGTAGCACAGCGACATCGCGGTGCGCTACTCGAACATCATCATCACGCGATCGATCAGCTGGCCCGCGAGCGAGCCTTCCGGCACGTCCGACAGCGCCGTCAGCGGGACGGTCGCGACCGGCGCCTCGCCGAGCGCGACCTTGACGATGCCGAGCTGCTGGCCCTGCGTCACAGGGGCCGTGATCTGCTTCGCGAGCTCGGCCTTGGCGTCGAGCTCGTCGTAGCGGCCGCGCGGGAAGGTGACGAACACGTCCTTCGTCACGCCGAGCTCGACCTGCTCCGTCTCGCCCTGCCACACGCGCGCGGTCGCGACCTTCGCGCCCTTGCCGTAGAGCTTCCGCGTCTCGTAGAAGCGGAAGCCGTAGTTCAGGAGCGCCTGGCTCGCGCGCGTGCGCGCGCCGTCCGAGCTCGCGCCCATCACCACCGACACGAGGCGCATGCCGTCGCGCTGCGCGGAGGCCACGAGACAGTAGCCCGCCGACTCGGTGTGGCCGGTCTTCACGCCGTCGACCGAGGGATCCTTGCCGAGCAGGCCGTTGCGGTTCTTCTGCGTGATCCCGTTGTAGGTGTATTCGGGAACCTTGAACAGCGCGTAGATGTCCGGGAAGTCGTGGATCAGCGCGCGCGCGAGCGTCGCCATGTCGCGCGAGGTGGTGTAGTGATCGGGATGCGGCAGGCCCGTCGAGTTCGTGAACTTCGAGCCCTTCATGCCGAGCGTCTCGGCGTGCTGGTTCATGACGGTGGCGAAAGTTTCCTCGGTGCCCGACACGTGCTCGGCGAGTGCGACGCTGGCGTCGTTGCCGGACTGGATGATGTCGCCGTGCAGGAGCTCGTCGACCGTCACGGGCTTGTCGACGTCGATGAACA
>JBFWSI010000285.1:0-5587 GCA_050248455.1 Gammaproteobacteria bacterium
GGTAACAGGCCGTCTTGCATGCGCGGTTCGGCGCGGAGAGACTGCAGCCCTGTCTCCAGGAATACCGCTCATGCCCTCATCCCGTCCCCGCATCCTGCTCACCAACGCCGACAGCCACGATTCGCCGCTGTTCCATCGTGCGATCGACGCGCTGCGCCGGCTCGGGGATCTCGCGATCGCGGTGCCGGCGACGGAGCAGAGCTGGAAGGGCAAATCGATGACGCGCTACGGCCCGGTCTTTGCGGAGCGCATCGTCATCCACGACGCGCCGGCGTGGTCGGTGACGGGCACGCCGGCCGACTGCGTCAACCTCGCGCTGTATCAACTGCTCGATGCGCCGCCCGACATCGTCGTGTCCGGGATCAACATCGGCAAGAACGTCGGGCTCGGTTTCGTCTATGCGTCGGGCACCGTCGGTGCCTGCCTCGAGGCCAACATCGCGGGCCTGCCCGCGCTCGCGCTGTCGCAGGAGCTGAGCCGCGAGGACTTCATGTACTGGGATGAGAACCGTGCGTTCCAGCCGACGATCGCCGCCGCGCTGGCGCAATCGATCGACGCGCTCGTGCCGCGCGTGTGGGAGATGTTCGTCACCGGCCACTTCGGCGAACCCACGACCTGGAACGTGAACTTCCCGGCGCAGCTGACTCCCGCGCCGGCGATCCACCGCACGCGGCTGGGCCTCACGACCTACGGCAACTGCTTTCAGCGCAAGGGCGATCAGTTTCACTTCGGCCTGACGAACGCGAACATCGATCCCGCGCCGGACACGGACGACGCGACGCTGAAGGCCGGGCACGTCAGTGCGACCCTGCTCGACATCCGCGATTTCGGACAGGACCTCGCCGGGGGCTGAAGCCCCTCGGCACATCGCCGACGACGGAGATCCACATGACGAACGCAGCGCAGCCGCCGGGTTATCTCATCGCCCAGATCCGCGTGAAGGACTTCGCCGACTACCTCGAGCGCTACGCGCGCCACGTGATTCCGATGCTCGCGCAGATCGGCGGCGAAGTGCTGGTGGCCTCGCCGTCGGCCGAATGCAGGGAAGGCGCATGGCCCGCGAACTGGACCGTGGTCATCCGCTTCCCGAGCCTGCAGGCCGCGCGCGATTTCTACGCGTCCCCCGAGTACGCGCCGCTGAAGACCCTGCGCATCGACGAGCTGACCGACGGCTGTGCCGTCGTGCTCGCCGCAGGCTTCGATCCCGCCGCGCTGGCCGCAGGATCGTAGGCCGCGTTACTGCTTCGGCTCGACGGGCTCGACCGGCGCGCCGGCCTTCTTCCAGGCGCCGAAGCCGCCTTCGATGTGCGCGACGGGCGTGAGACCCATGTCCTGCGCGGTCTTGGTCGCGAGCGCGGAGCGCATGCCGCCGGCGCAGAAGAACACGAACTTGTTGCCGGACGCGAAGAAGTCCTTGAAGTAGGGGCTTTCCGGATCGATCCAGAATTCGAGCATGCCGCGCGTCACGTTGATCGCGCCCGGCACGCCGCCGTCGCGCCACAGCTCACGCGGGTCGCGCAGATCGATGAAGGTCACGCCGGGCTGTCCGTGCAGCTTGCGCGCCTCGCCGACGTTCAGGGTTTCGATTTCGGCATTCGCCTCGGCGACCATCGCCTTGATGCCTTTCTTGAGGGTGAGCGCCATGTCGCCTCCGGGGGTTTGAGTCGGTGCGCCGATTCTAAGGGCTCGCGACGAAAAGCGGAGCATGCGCCGACGCACGAGCCCGTCCGTCGCGTTCGCGATTTCGGAACACGCGAACGCGACGGAGCACGCCCTCCCGGAATCCTAAAAACGGCGTGAATCACCCGCAAAATCATCGATGTGCATGTGCAGCATCCCGATCGCCGGACGCTTTTCTTGATCCAGCGCAGGCCTGGCGCCGATGGTGCCGGCCGGCGGACGAAGGGCGCGGCTATGCTCCGTGCTCACGAGCAACGGCGCCGGGATCTGCACTCGCAGTCCCGTCGTCATCCGGCAAGACCATGGCAAGTCCGCCCGCGGGCGGATCGGCGAACGACGGCGCATGCAGCGCCGCCTCAACGGGAGTAGACAGTGATGAGTCCAGGTGTAGAGAAGTTTCCGACGTCGAAGCAGGCGACCGATTTCGACGCGATCATCATCGGCGCGGGTTTCGGCGGCATGTACATGCTGAAGAAGCTGCGCGACGAAATGGGCCTGCGCGTACGCGTCTTCGACAAGGCCCCCGGCGTCGGCGGCACCTGGTACTGGAATCGCTACCCGGGCGCGCTGTCCGACACCGAGACCTATCTGTACTGCTATTCCTGGGACCGCGAGCTGCTGCAGGAGTGGGAGATCCGCACGCGCTACGTCGAGGCGCCGCGCATCCTCGAATATCTCGAGCACGTCGCCGATCGCTACGATCTCCGCCGCAACACGCAGTTCGAGACCGGCATCACCGCCGCGCACTTCGACGAGGGGCGCAGCTGCTGGCGCGTGACGACCGACCGGGGCGAAACCCACACCGCAAAATATCTCGTCACCGCGCTGGGCCTGCTGTCGGCGACCAACGTGCCGGCGATCAAGGGCCGCGAGACCTTTGCCGGCGAGCAGTACCACACCGGCAACTGGCCGAGCGGCGTGAGCTTCGAGGGCAAGCGCGTCGGCGTCATCGGCACCGGATCGACCGGCATCCAGGTCATCACCAAGGTCGCCCCGCAGGCACGGCACCTGACCGTCTTCCAGCGCTCGCCGCAGTACAGCGTGCCGATCGGCAACGGCCCGCTGCCGGCCGACGAAGAGGCCGAGATCAAGCGCAACTACGATCGCATCTGGGTCGACGCCAAGCGGTCGATGGTCGCCTTCGGCCTGAACGAGAGCACCGTGCCGGCGATGAGCGTGTCCGAGGCGGAGCGCCAGGCCGTGTTCCAGAAGGCCTGGGACCAGGGCGGCGGCTTCCGCTTCATGTTCGAGACCTTCGGCGACATCGTGACCGACCCCGCGGCGAACGAGGCGGCGGCGGCGTTCATCCGCAAGAAGATCGCCGAGATCGTCAAGGACCCGGACACCGCGCGCAAGCTCACGCCGCACGACTACTACGCGAAACGCCCGCTCTGCGACAGCGGCTACTACGCGACCTACAACCGCGACAACGTCACGCTCGTCGACGTCAAGGCGACGCCGATCGAAGAGATCACGCCGCGGGGCATCCGCACCGCGGACGGCGTCGAGCACGCGC
Organism: Gammaproteobacteria bacterium; assembly: GCA_050248455.1. Lineage (GTDB taxonomy): Bacteria > Pseudomonadota > Gammaproteobacteria. Next base: position 3,197 of record JBFWSI010000285.1, read on the forward strand.
TGGACATGATCATCTTCGCGACGGGCTTCGACGCCGTCGACGGCAACTACACGAAGATCGATCTGCGCGGTCGCGACGGCGAGAAGATCACCGAGCACTGGCGCCAGGGCCCGACGAGCTATCTCGGCACGACTGTCGCGAACTTCCCGAACATGTTCATGATCCTCGGGCCGCGCGGGCCGTTCACGAACCTGCCGCCGAGCATCGAGACCCAGGTCGAGTTCATCTACGACCTGATCGGCCACGCCGAGCGCAACGGCGCGCGCAGCGTCGAAGCGACGGCGAAAGCCGAGGCGGGCTGGGCCGCGCAGTGCAAGCAGGTCGCCGAGGGCACGTTGTTCCCGAAGGCGGAGTCCTGGATCTTCGGCGCCAACATCCCCGGCAAGCCGAACGTCGTGCTGTTCTACATGGCCGGACTCGGCGCGTATCGCGGGGTGCTGAGCGAGGTCGCACACGCCGGCTACCGCGGCTTCGCGCTGAGCACGCCGCGCGTCGAGGCGGCGGTCGCCGGCTGAGGCGTTCGACAGGGACTGCGGCGCTCAGCGCCGCAGTACCGCGAGCCAGTGCCCCAGATTCAACAGGCTCGCGAGCGAACCCGCGACATAGGTGAAGGCCGCGGCGCGCAGGATGCGGCGCGCGTGCGGCAGATCGGGCGTGTGCAATCGCCCGGCGGCGAGCAGGGGCAAGGCCTTGCCGAAGCTCGCATCGAGCTCGACCGGCAGGGTCACGAGATGCACGAGCGTGGCCAGCGCCGCCGAGCCGGCGGCGAGGATCAGCATCAGCCCCCCGCTCTGCGGCAAGCGCGTGAGCAGCGCGACCAGCGGCGCCGCGATCAGCATCAGCCCCGCGACGCGCTCCGCCTTGACCGCCATCTGCGCCAGTCGATGGCGCGTCGCGAACAGGCGCTCTCCGCGCGCGTGCTGGAGCGCATGTCCCACTTCGTGCGCGGCCACGACCACGGCGGTCAGCGACGAGCCGTCGTGATGCGCGGGCTCCAGCCGCACGGCGCGCGCGACGGGATCGTAGTGATCGCCGAGCGGCGTCGGCTCCACCTTCACGTCGGCGAGCTCGTGCAGATCGAGCAGGTGCCGCGCGAGCGCGGCCCCGGTGCCGGACGCCGCGTAGCGATCGGCCGGCTGCGAATACTTCGCCAGCACCCGCTTCACCCACCAGGCAGGCCCGAACAGCAAGCCGAACACGAGCAGCGCGACGACGATCCACATGCGAACGTATGCCTCCCCGCGCATTGTAGAGCGAGGCCCGCGGGTTATCCTGCGCGTCACCCTGCGCGGAGCTACCTCACCATGCGACTGACGACTTTCGAAGCGACGCCGGACGGCGGATCGCGCTTTCGCGACCTCGACCTCGCGCTCGACGTGCCGCGCGACGACGGTCAGGGACATACGCTGCAAATGTCCGAGGCCTGGACCTCGCCGGCCGTGCGCTTCGTCGAGCTGCCGGCCGGCATGGCGCAGGACTGGCACCACGCGCCGGCGCGCCAGATCGTGGTGGTCTTGAGCGGCACGATCGAAGTGGAGACCACCGACGGTCAGACGCGACGCTGGCAGGCCGGCGAGGTCTTCCTCCCCGCCGATCTCACGGGGCGCGGCCACCGCACGCGCTGCATCGGCGGTGCCGTGCGCCTGCTGTTCGCGCCGCTCCCGGAGACTGGCGCAGCATTTTGAGTCGGCTGGGTGCGGCCCGCTCAGCGGACCACGTCCTCCTCGCCGATTTCCCAGGCTTCTATCTGCACCTCGACGATCTCGCCGGACACCGCGTCGACCTCGACCTTGTACTCGGGCCCGCCGTCGTCGGCGATGTCGAACTCGTACACCGGCGTGCCATCGGCTTCGATCTCGTACTCGATTTCCTCGACCTTGCCGGGGTAGAGCGCAGTCGCCGTGGCCTTCGCCGTTTCCAGATCCACCTTGGCCTTCGACGTGAAAGCCGCGTCCCCCGCCTCGGTTTCCTGCTCCATCTCGAGCAGTTGCGCGCCGCGGGCGCTGCATTCGAACTCCCATTCGCGACCAGCACGGTCGCGCACCTCGACCTCGTAGGCGGCCTTGCCCTCGTCGGTGAGGCTCAAATACTCGACTTTGACAAAATTGCCGGGCTTCACCGCCGACACGGCCTCGAGGCAGGCCTCCAGGCCGCCGTGGCCACGGTGCCCCGCCTCGGCGCCGCCGGCCAGGACCAGGCCGGCGAGCGCGAATGCGACTTTGCTGTATTTCATGTGCTTCCTCTTGCAGACCGGAAGTGCCCGGTATTTGTGCAATGAAGCGTAGGTGAAAATTCCCTGCTCATTTCAAACTGGATCCCCCGAAAATCCGGGAAAGAATCTCGTCTCTTCGGGAGACCGATCGAAGGTGGGCGACCAGGGGAGGAAAGCCT
>JBFWSI010000286.1:0-5558 GCA_050248455.1 Gammaproteobacteria bacterium
ACAGCCCTCTGCTTTTCGGGGCGAATCTGTGGCTTTTTTCCCTGCAAAGTTCTTGCTTCGGTCGATCAGTTGGTCTATCGTGCCACCCAATCATTTGCAGCCTGCGGGTGACCCAATAACGACCATCCGCCTGATGCCGCGGCGAGTGCTGTAGGGGGTGCCGCGTTGCTCGGTGGATGGCACACAGCAAATGAAGCGTTCAGATCCTTGAGTTAGGAGGAAGTAATGGCCAATCGATTCAATAAGACAAGAATGGCGTCCGCCATCGCCGCTGCCGTGCTGGGGCTCGGCATGGCGTCCGCCGCGAATGCGGTCGTCGTCGTCGGCGGTGACAACGGCTGGGAAGTCAGCTTCGACGGCAACATCAATGCGTTCTACGTGATGTCCGACAATGACGCCGGCTGGGATAACCTCGGTTTCACGAGTCCGGACCAGGCTGCCGGCAGCGGATTCTCGGGCAATGAGGAAGAAATCAGCCGGGTGACTTCGGGCTTCCTGCCCGCGTTCTTCTCGTTCAACGTGAAGAGCCCGACCGTCAATGGCCTCACCGCCACCGGCCGCTTCAGCTTCGCGCCGACGATCAACAATTCGACGACGAAGAACCAGCTGTACGCGAGCGGCAACCTGAACGGCGACGCCATCAACGGTATCCAGGGCGCCTCGATCGATACTCGTGAAGTCGTCGTCAACATCGACGGCGGCTTCGGTACGGTCAGCTTCGGTCGCACGCTGTCGATCTTCGGCCGCCAGGCGATCCTGAACGACATGACGCTGTTCGGCGTCGGCATGGCGAACATGGACGGCGCCGCGGTGACCGCCGGCCGCATCGGTCGCGGCTATACCTATCCGAATTTCAACGCGCGCTTCTCATACAAGACGCCGGTGTTCTCGGGCTTCCAGGCGGAAGTCGGCCTTTACGATCCGAGTGTCGAGGAACTTAACGGTCCGGGGCTCGGAGCCCCCCTGGTACTCGACCAGACCGATACGCCGCGTTTCGAAGGTGAACTGACCTACGCGACGACCTTTGCCAACGGCGCTTTCAAGGCCTGGGTTGATGGCTTGTGGCAGGATCTGGAGAGCACGGCCCCCACTGCCACCGACGACGCGACCGTCGTCGGCTGGGGCGCGGGTGCCACGGCGTCCTATATGGGCTTTGGCCTCACCGGCTACTACTACGACGGCGAAGGTCTCGGCCGCTCGCTGCAGTTCGCCGGCGGCACTGCCTGTAACGCGACCGGCACGTCCTGCGAAGAGGCCGAAAACGATGGCTACTACGTGCAGGGCACCTACACCTTCAACGGCAAGACGAAGATTGGTGCGAGCTACGGCGAGTCCAACCAGGACGCCTTCAACGCCCTCGGGATGGTGACCGCCGTTGGCGATCAGGACGTCGAGCTGAGTATGTGGACCGTCGGCGTCTACCACGACGTCAATTCCTGGCTCAAGCTGATCGCGGAATACAGCAAGTCGGAGAACGAGTACTCGGCGAACGCCAATTCGCTGAACCCGACGTTCAGCGGCAGCACCGAGTCCGACACCTTCAGCCTCGGTACGTTCTTCGTCTGGTAAGCCGGACGAGCCTCCTGCTCAAGGGGAAGGGCGCATCGCGAGATGCGCCCTTTTTTTTTCGCCGGCAATCCCGCAAGAAACTCCTGTCCGGCTTGCTTTCGTCGCCGCGAATCACGGTCGGCGCAGAAGCGATCCGTGCACGGCGGCCGGCCTCCGGTTCATCACCCGTTCAGCCTGGTTCTTCGCTCGCTGGCGCGGCTGCGTCGGTCGGTCGAACTTGGCTATACTCTGCGCCCTCCAGTCGCTGCGGCCGCCCGGTCGCGAGGATCCGACATCGATGACTCAGCGCTTTCCGCTCCTGGTCCTGCTCGCCGCGCTCGCCGTCTGCGTGGCACCCGCGGCGCACGCCGATCTGCTGCCGGATCTCTTCAAGAAGACGCCGATCGAGCGCGAGATCTGGAAGGAAGGCGAGCAGTACGTCGGGCTTGCGGCGCAGGACACCGGCGCTGCGCCGAATCAGCATCCGGCAGAGCTCGACGTCGGCGACGTGCGCGATGCACTGCGCTCGCTGGAACTGTGGGAGAAAGGCGGCCTGCTGCGCGAGGAGCAGTCGACACCGGTGTTCACGCAGGGCCAGGCGGAGACGCTCGGTCGCTACGTTCCCGAAGCCTTGGCGCGCGCGAAACCGAACCAGGACGTGCTGTTCGTCGTGCGCGGCTATGGCAGCATCGCGCTCGACACGCTGAAGGAGCGCGAGTGGACCAGCGGCCGCGCGTTCTTCGTCGACGGCAAGCTGAACCTGATCATCGGCAGCTTCAAGGTCAAGAAGGACCGCGGCAAGCGCAACGCCGAAGCGGCCTACGGCGTGCTCAACGACTACAGCGATCTCTACTTCGACACCGGTTCGCGCAAGGAGCGCTCGGCGAAAGTGCCCGGCCGCGTGGTGTCGACGGTCGGCGTGTCCTTCGCCGGCGGCGAGGACGGGGGGCGGCCGGACTGGATCGTCCTCGATGTCGCCAAGGCGGCCGTCGCCTACCGCGAAGGCCTCGTGCCCGAAGATGAGAGGAAGCGCGAGAACAAGGCGCGCCAGGAAGCCGCCAAGCTCACGATCGAACGCCGCCAGATGCGCGAGGAGATGGCGCGGTTGCGCCAGGAACTGAAGGAGCTGAAGGGTGGCGGTGGCGCGTCGGCGCGCTCGGTCGAGGAGCGGCTCGCGACGCTGCAGGCGCTGAAGTCCAAGTCGCTGATCAGCGACGAAGAGTACGAGCGCCGCCGCAACGAGATCCTCGGCGACATCTGATCGACGTCCCGTGCGCACGCCCTGGCCGCTGATCGAGGCGTACGCGCGCAACCGGCTGGACGTCGGCGACGGCCATCACCTTTATTACGAGGACGCCGGCCCGCGCGACGGCCTGCCGGTCGTGTTCCTGCACGGCGGCCCGGGCAGCGGTTGCAAGCCCTCGCATCGCCAGTTCTTCGATCCGACGCACTATCGCAGCGTGCTCTTCGATCAGCGCGGCTGCGGACTGTCGACGCCGTTCGCCGGCTGCGAGCACAACACGACGCGCCACCTGGTGGCCGATCTCGAAGCGCTACGCAGCCATCTCGGCATCGAAGCCTGGGTCGTGTTCGCGGGTTCCTGGGGCGTGGCGCTGGGCCTCGCCTACGCCGAAGCCCATCCTTCGCGCGTCCTCGGCATGGTCCTGCGCGGGAGCTTTCTCGCGCGCCAGTCCGATCTCGACTGGTTCCTGGCCGTCGGCGCCGCGCGACTGCTGCCCGCGGCCTGGGCCGAGCTCGACGCGGCGCTCGGACATCCGGCGTCGATCGTCGAAGAAGTCCATCGCCGCGTGTTCGGCGCCGACGAGGACCTCGCGCTGGCCGCGGCGCGCGCCTGGAACCGCTGGAGCGGCGAAGTCGTCGCCTACTCGATGGATCATGCCGACGCCGAGCCCGAGCCGCCGCGCGAGCAGCTGATCGGCAAGACGCGCATCGAGATGCACTATGCGCTGCACCGCTATTTCCTCGAGCCCGACGAGCTGCTGGCGCGCGCGCCGCTGCTGCCTCGCGTGCCGGTCGCAATCGTGCACGGCCAGCGCGACATCACCTGCACGCCAGATGCCTCGTGGGCCCTGCATCGCGCGATCCCGGGCTCGACGCTCGAGATCCTGCGCACGGCCGGCCATCTCTCCGGCGAGCCGGCGATGACGGATGCGCTGCTGCGCGCCGCCGATCGCATGCGCGAGCTGCTGCGCCCGCATGGCTGAGGCGGTGCTCGCGCGGCTCGCCGATCCGGCGGCGCCGCCGCTCGTGATGGGCGTGCTGAACGTCACGCCCGACAGTTTCTCCGACGGCGGGCGTCACGCGAGCGTCGACGCCGCGCTGGCGCAGGCGCGCCTGATGCTCGAGGAAGGTGCGAGCATCGTCGACGTCGGCGGCGAGAGCACGCGGCCCGGCGCCGAGCCCGTGTCCGACGACGCGCAGCTCGCGCGCGTGCTGCCCGTCGTCGCCGCGTTGCGCCGCGAGCTCGGCGCGGAGTTCGCGATCAGCGTCGACACGCGCTCCGCCGTCGTCGCCGAAGCGGTACTCGCGGCGGGCGCCGACATGATCAACGACGTCTCCGGCGCGCGCGATCCCGCGATGCTCGCCAGCGTCGCGCGGCGCCGCGCGGCGATCGTGCTGATGCACATGCAGGGCCTGCCGGCGACGATGCAGATCGATCCGCGCTACGAGGACGTGACGCGCGAGGTGCGCGACTATCTCGCTGCGCGCGCCGCGGCCGCGCTCGACGCCGGCATCGCGGGCGCGCGCATCGTGCTCGATCCCGGTATCGGCTTCGGCAAGACTCGCGCGCACAACCTGCAGCTGCTGCGCGATCTGCCGCGCTTCGTCGCGCTCGGCCATCCGGTATTGCTCGGCACCAGCCGCAAGCGCTTCATGGGCGCGATCTGCCGCGAGACGCAGCCGCAGGAGCTCGTCGGCGCGACCTGCGCGACGACGGCGCTGGGCGTCGCCGCCGGCGTGCGCCTCTTCCGCGTCCACGACGTGAAGCCGAACCGCCAGGCGCTCGAAGTGGCCTGGGCGCTGCGCAGCGAGCCGTAACCCGGGATCCTTCGCGCTTGGACATGCCGTGGAATCTATATAGCTGAGCGTAAATGCACTCCATTGGCTGTTCGATAGCGCATGCGCGCGTAGATGTCTCCTTCGTCATGCCCGCGCAAAGCCTGCCCCCGCGAAGGCGGGGGCGGGCATCCACGTACCACCCCGGCGTTCAGCGCGGAAAAAAAAAGAAGAATCGCCCGACGGAACGTCGTCGTCAGGCGTGGATTCCCGCTTGCGCGGGAATGACGGCAAATGAACGCACGGTGGAGTGCATTTACGCTCAGCTATATAGCCACGGAGGGCACGGAGGAAAAAAGGAATTGATGGGAGCCCCGTAGCCCGGATGAGCGCAGCGAATCCGGGCTGCAAGCACTTGCGGGAACGCCTCGCCTACGACAGGGCGCGCGAGTTCTTCGTATTGCGGAAGACGAGGGGACGCGCGCGCACCGCCTCGATCGGCTGCGCGGTGATCCGATCGACGTCGGCGACGAGCTGGGCGTGGAACGGCGACTTGTCGCACACCGGATCGGCGTTCGTCGCGTCGCCCGTCATCATGAAGGCCTGGCAGCGGCAGCCGCCGAAGTCCTTGTCGCGATCGGGGCAGCTGCGGCAGGGCTCCTTCATCCACGCCTCGCCGCGATAGCGCATGAAGGCCGGCGATTCGTTCCAGATCCATTCGACCGTGTGATCGCGCACGTTCGGGAACTCGAAGCCCGGCAGCTGGCGCGCCGCATGGCAGGGCAGCGCGGCGCCGTCGGGCGCGACCGTCAGGAACACGGCGCCCCAGCCGTTCATGCAGGCCTTCGGGCGCGTCTCGTAGTAGGCGGGCACGACGTAGATGATCCGCATCCGGCCCTTCATGCGCTCCTGGTAGTCGCGCGCGATGCGCTCGGCGCGCGCGAGCTGCTCGCGCGTGGGCAGCAGCAGCTCGGCGTTGAGCTTGGACCAGC
>JBFWSI010000287.1:0-5552 GCA_050248455.1 Gammaproteobacteria bacterium
AACGCTTGCGCCTATCGATACATCGGCGCAGCGGCGGCTCCTGACCAATCTCTTCTCCCTCGGTGTTCTCTGTGTTCTCGGTGGCCAGTTCCAAGCTAAACCACCCCGTAAGCCAGCATCGCGTCGGCGACCTTGACGAAGCCGGCGACGTTCGCGCCGCGGACGTAGTCGATGAACGCGGGATCCGCGGTGCGGCCGTACTCGACACAGCTGGCATGGATGCCGTTCATGATGTCGAGCAGCAGGCGCTGCAGCTCCTCTTCCTTCCACGAGATCTTGGCGCTGTTCTGGCTCATCTCGAGGCCCGAGACCGCGACGCCGCCGGCGTTCGCGGCCTTGCCGGGGCCGAACAGGATCTTCGCGGCGAGGAAGGCGTCGATGGCCTCGATCGCCGTCGGCATGTTGGCGCCTTCGGCGACACCGATGCAACCGTTCGCGAGCAGCTTCCTCGCGTCCTCGATCAGGATTTCGTTCTGCGTCGCACACGGGAAGGCGAGCTTGCAGGGCACGCTCCACGGCCGCCTGCCCGCGACGTATTCCGAGCCGCGGAAGTGCTGCGCGTATTCGGCGATGCGGCCGCGGCGCTCGTTCTTGAGCTCCTTCACCCATTCGAGCTTCTCGAGCGAGATGCCGGCCGGGTCGTAGACGAAGCCGTCCGAGTCCGACATCGTCACGACCCTGCCGCCGAGCTGCGTGATCTTCTCCACGGCGTACTGCGCGACGTTGCCGGAGCCCGACACGAGACAGATCTTGCCCTCGATGTCGTCCTTGCGCTGCGCCAGCATGCTCTGCGTGAAGTAGGTCGCGCCGTAGCCCGTCGCCTCGGCGCGGATCAGACTGCCGCCGTACTCGAGACCCTTGCCCGTCAACACGCCGGTGTGCTGGCGCGTGATGCGCTTCCATTGCCCGAACATGTAGCCGATCTCGCGCGCGCCGACGCCGATGTCGCCGGCCGGCACGTCGATGTCGTCGCCGATGTGACGGAACAGCTCGGTCATGAAGGCCTGGCAGAAGCGCATCACCTCGTGGCTCGTCCTGCCCTTCGGGTCGAAATCGGAGCCGCCCTTGCCGCCGCCCATCGGCAGCCCCGTGAGGCTGTTCTTGAAGGTCTGCTCGAAGGCGAGGAACTTCAGGATCGATTCGTTGACGCTGGGATGAAAACGGATGCCGCCCTTGTAAGGGCCGATCGCGTTGTTGTTCTGCACGCGCCAGCCGCGATTGACGCGGACCTTGCCCGCATCGTCTTCCCAGCACACGCGGAAGGAGACCACGCGATCGGGTTCGGTGATACGGCGCAGAATGCGGTATTCGTGATATTCGGGCTTGTCGACGATGTACTCGAAGATCGGCTTGGTGACTTCGTACACCGCCTGGTGGAATTCGCTCTGGCCGGGATTGCGCCGGACGAGGTCCTGCATGAAGTCCTCGAGCGTTTCCGCCGTGTACCTGCCCATCTTTAGACCTCCGGAGTTTTCGGTTCGAAATTGCAGAGCCGGCAGGCACACGAGCGACCGCGGGACGCGGCCGCGGCAGGCCATCACCTGTCGCGGCCGTATTCCTCGCGCGTGTCGCGGACCGGCGGGAATTGGTGTGAAGACGACTCAGGCTGCGTGAGCGGCGAGAAAATCCTTCGCGAGGTTCACCCAGTAGCTGGCGCCGAGCGGAATCACGGCGTCGTTGAAGTCGTAATACGGGTTGTGCAGCAGGCAGCCGGGGCGCCCGGCGCTGCCCAGCCAGGCATAGCAGCCGCGCTGGACCTGCAGCATCCAGCCGAAATCCTCCGAGCCCATGCTCGGCGCAGCGTCGTGCACGACCCTGTCGGCGCCGACCAGGCGCGCCGCGACCTCCGCCGCGAAGCGCGTCTCGCGCTCGCTGTTGACGGTCGGCGGGAAGCGGTGTTCGTAGCGCATCTCGAAGCGGCAGCCGTGCGCGTCAGCATAGCCCGCGGCGATCTCGCGCATGCGGCGTTCGATCATTGCGCGCACCTCGGGCTCGAAGCTGCGCACGGTGCCGCGCAGCACGACGTCTTCCGGAATCACGGCCCAGGCATTGCCGGCGTGGATCTGCGTCACCGACAGGACGCCGGCCTGCTGCGGATCGAGATTGCGCGACACGATGCCCTGCCAGGCCTGCACCAGCGCCGCGGCCGTGACCACGGGATCGACGGCCAGGTGCGGTTGCGCGGCATGTCCGCCGCGGCCGGTCAATGTCGCCTCGAAGATGTCCATCGCCGCCATCATCGGTCCCGGCCGCAGCGCGATCTGCCCGACCGGCAGCCACGGCCAGTTGTGCAGGCCGAACACGGCGTCGACCGGAAAGCGCGTGAACAGCCCGTCGTCCATCATCGCCTTCGCGCCGGCTTCGCCTTCTTCGGCAGGCTGGAAGATGAAGTGGATCGTGCCGTCGAAGTCGCGCGTGCGCGCGAGGTGCTCCGCGGCGGCGAGCAGCATGACGGTGTGGCCGTCGTGGCCGCAGGCGTGCATGCAGCCCGCGTGCCGGGAACGGTGCGCAAAATCGTTCAATTCCTGCAAGGGCAGCGCGTCCATGTCCGCGCGCAGCCCGATGCGCCGCGTGCCCGTGCCCTGCGTCAAGGTGCCGACGACGCCGGTGCGGCCGAGGCCGCGATCGACCTCCACGCCGAAGCTCGCGAGCTTGTCGGCAACGAAATCCGCGGTGCGATGCTCGTGGTAGGCGAGCTCCGGGTGAGCGTGGAGATCCTGGCGCCACGCGGCATGACGGGCCTGCTCGGCGGCGATGGCGGGCGGGATCAGCGGGGCGTTCATCGGCGATCTCTGGGGGCGCTGAGCCGCACTTTATCGCCGGCGCCGGACACTCTCAATGTCCGCGCTCCGTGCGTGACGCAGTCACGCAGCGGGGCGGCGGGATCCAGGGCTTCGGTGCCGTCGGACGCGCCGTATTGGCCACCGAGAACACAGAGAACACCGAGGGCAAGAGGAAGCAACATGGATCGATCGAGTGGCACCGCAACGCTGGCGCGGGATGAGAGTCGCGAGGCGGCCCGCTTGGGCGATGGCGCTGCGGAGGTTCATGCAATCTCTTCTTCCTCGGTGTTCTCTGTGTTCTCGGTGGCAAGATTCATCTCAATCGACCCCGACCGCAGCACCGAGCGTAGGGCCGATGTCGAGGTGCAGCGCGAGGTCGGCGGACTCGTCCTGTTCGGTCGGCTCGCGGTTCAGGATCGCCAGGCGCGCGCCGCGCTGCTTCGCGAGCAGCGGAAAGCCGGCGGCGGGATAGACCACGAGCGAGGAGCCGAGCACGAGGAACAGATCGCAGGCGAGCGTCTCCTCGCGCGCCCGCGCCATCGCGCGCTCGGGCATCGGCTGGCCGAAGGAAATCGTCGCGGCCTTGACGAGGCCGCCGCAGGCGCGGCAGTGGGGCAGGCTGCCGTCGGCGACGAAGGCGGCCTTGATTGGCGCGAGCTCGTGGCGCGTGCCGCAATCCAGGCAGCTCGCATAGGTACCGTTGCCGTGCAGCTCGACGATGCGCGCGTCCGGGACGCCGGAACGCTGGTGCAGGCCGTCGATGTTCTGCGTGATCACGCAGCTCGCGCGACCTTGCGCGACGAGGGCGGCAACCGCGCGGTGACCGCGATTGGGCGCCGCGACCTCGATGTCGCGATCGATCTCGATCTTGCGCCGCCAGGCTTCGCGGCGCATCGCATCGCTGGCGATGAAATCGCGGAACTCGATGGGCTTCGCCTGCGACCAGATCCCCTGCGGGCTGCGGAAGTCCGGGATGCCGGACTCGGTGCTGATCCCGGCGCCGGTGAAGACGACGAGGCGCGAGGCGCCGTCGAGCAGCGCACGCAGCCGCGATACCGCGTCCGTCATGCGGGCATCGCGGCCGCCCAGAACCGCCACGCCCACACCAGCGCGATGATCATCTGCACGCTGAACGCGGTCGCGCGCACCAGCACTGCGGGCACGCTGCCGGAAGCGACGTGCGCGGCGGTCTGCACCACGCGCGCGCCGAAGGCGACGGCGGCGAGCCCGTTCGTGATCGCCTGCTGATCCGTCGCGATCGCGTAGAGCAGCAGGCTCGCCATGATCGCGAGGTTCTCGAGGCTGTTCGCATGCGCGCGCGTCACGCGCCGCCCGAAATCGTCGAGATCCGTGCCTTCGGGCCTGAAGGTGTTCAGCGCATGGCCGCCGCGCATCGCGCCCGCCCGCACGCCGACCAGCGCGAAGCTCAACAGCACCGACCACACGACGAAGCCCAGCAGCGCGCACGCGGTTGTAGTCATGACCTTCCCCTCTCTCGTTGTATCGGCAGGTGAGTGATCGATTCAGTGCGGCACCGGCACCGGCACCGGCACCGGCACCGGCACCGGCACCGGCACCGGCGGCCGGCGTGCGGTCCAGGGCTGCGCGCGCTCGAGCTCGGCGGACACCGCGAGCAGCAGCGCATCGCGCCCCATGCCGGCGACGAGCTGCACGCCGATCGGCAGGCCTTCGTCGTTCCAGTGCAGCGGCAGCGACGCGGCCGGCTGGCCGCTGACGTTGAACGGCGAGGTGAACGCGATGTACGGGACGGTGCCGCGCAGCGGCAGCATCGGGTCCTCGGCGGTCGCCGCGTAGGCGCCGATGCGCGGCGGCGGCAGCGCGGCGACGGGCGTCAGCAGCAGATCGTAGCCGTCCTCGTCCCACCACGCGGCGATGCGTCTGGCCCAGGCCTGCAGCCACACCTGCGCGCGCAGATAGTCGCTCGCGCTCAGCGCTCTGCCCATCGCGTGCACGATCGCGGTGTGCGGCTCGAGATCGCCGTCGGCCAGCGGCACGCCGCTGGCGGCGATCGCGGCCTCGAGATCGTGTGCCGTCCAGGCCGCGACGACGCGCATGAAGTGACGCTCTTCATCGATCTCGTCGAGCGCCGCCGGATGCGCCTCGTCGACGTGATGGCCGAGACTCGCGAGCAGCGCCGCGGCGGCGTCGACGGCGCGTTGGCAGTCCGCGTGCAGCGCCAGCCGCTGCGCGGGACAGCGGCGCATGACGCCGATGCGCAGGCGCGGCGGATCTTCGCGCGTCGCGGCCACGGCGGCGCCGGCCTGCCAGGGGACGGGATAGGGATCGCCCGCTTCGGGGCCCGCGCTCAGATCGAGCAGCGCGGCCGAATCGCGCACCGAGCGCGTCAGCACGTGCTCGTGCGCGGCGCCCATCCAGACGTCGCCGCGCGTCGGCCCGTGCGAGATGCGGCCGCGGCTCGGCTTGAGGCCGTACAGTCCGCAGTGCGCGGCCGGCACGCGGATCGAGCCGCCGCCGTCGTTGCCGTGCGCGACGGCGACCATGCCGCTCGCCACCGCCGCGGCCGCGCCGCCGCTGGAGCCGCCCGGCGAATGCGCCAGCGACCACGGATTGCGCGTCGCGCCGTAGGCTGCAGGCTCGGTGGTGCAGACGGTGCCGAACTCGGGCGTGTTGGTGCGGCCGAGTATCGTGAAGCCGGCGCGCCGGTAGCGCGCGGCGAGGAAGCTGTCCGCCGGCGCGCATTGGCCGATGCGCTGCAGATAGCGCGAGCCGGCGTGGCAGGGATCGCCG
>JBFWSI010000288.1:0-5549 GCA_050248455.1 Gammaproteobacteria bacterium
GCACGTAGAGCACCGGCACCGGCCAGTGGCCCAGCCGCGGCGAGAAGCGCGTCAGGCACCAGTCGGCCGCTCCGTGCGCGGCGAGCGGGGTGTCCGGGCCGGCGCCGATGTCGCCGGCGAGAACGAGCAGCTCCGCCTCCGGCGCGGGCTGCGGCACGAACCCGGGATTGACCTCGAGGTGCAGGTCGCTCATCAACTGGATCTTCATCTTTCGATTATGACCCGAAGCGTCTGCGCGGGACACGGCGGCGGCGACAGCCCCGCGGTCCGTAAGGTTCGATCCCCGTCCCGCCCGTCGCTAGCGAGGCATGCACATCGCCACCCTCGCCACCACCGCGACCACGATGTCGAACCTGAACGAAGCGATGAAGCAGATGGCGGAGATCGCGGCTCAGGTGCACGGGCTGTCCGCGCACATTGCGAAGGCCAACGGCGCGCGCGATACCAAGCCGGACAATGCGTGAACGCCCGACCCCGGATTCGCTGCGCTCATCCGGGCTACGAGAAGGTCGCGCCGCGCGCCGGCCCCTTCACCGGTAAAGCGCCACGTCGTCGACGCGGCGGTTGATGTCGGCGAGGACTTTGCGGTAGCCCGGGCCGTCGACGCCGCCGTAGCGGCGGTTGAATTCGGCTTCGCTCATGTGTTCGCGCAGGCCTACCGGGGCCGGCATCCAGTCGGCGTCGGCGAAGGCGATGGCGGCGCGCGGCTGCAGCGCGCGCGCCATCACGCGCGATTCGGTGGCACGCTTGCCGAAGCGCGTGCCGGCCTCGTCGGCCATCAGATCGATGAAGCTGAAGCCGGAGCCGCTGCGCGAGTCGTCGAGCTCCTTGAACAGGCCGACCGTCTGCGCCACCGCCTGGCCGCCCGTCGCGGCGAGCGCGGCGGAATTGACGAAGTGCTTCGCGAGATCGACGCGCCCGTGCAGGCGCACGCTGCGACGGGTCGCGCTCGGCCACTCGGCGGCGCCGGGCACCAGCGCATCGAGGCGCCGGCCGCTGAGATAGCTCGACAGCACCACCAGCAGCGCGCGATTGTCGGCCTGCGGATCGCCGGTCGAGGCGCGTGAGGCCGCGAGCTCGAACAGCGGCGCGAGCAGCTGCGGCAACGGCAGTGCGCCCGTGCCCTGCCGCGTCAGCGCGACGAGCACGCCGTGGAATTCGTGCAGGCGCACGGCGTCCTCGGTCGGCACGAGCTGCTTGCGCACGGCGTCGGCGATCGCGGTGTGCCACTGGTAGTGCACGACGATGCCGTCGTCGCCGAATTCGACGCCGTGGAGCAGCGAGCCCGGATCGGCCAGCCCCGCGCGCGCATGAGCGAGATGCAGTGCGCCGGCGAGCAGCGGGTTCACGAACAGGCTGGGAACTCGGAGGCGGCCGATGCGCAGGCGATCGACGAGCGGCATCGCGCCGGTCTCGCTGAGCCCGATCTCGACGTTGACGTAGCGGCCGACGGGATTCGGCGGCAGCTGCGCGGTCACGATCGCTTCGAGCACGTGCGGCCCGATCTGCACGCGCGAGGCGCCGCCGCCGAGCTGTGCGAGCACGTAGTTCGTCACCAGGCCCAGCTCGTCGGCCGACAGCTTCAGGGCGCGCACGTCGCCGTCGCGCAGCCGACGCGGATCGTGCTCGGCGAGCAGCGCGCGTGCGCGCGCAATCTGCGGCGGCTTCAGCCGCGCACCGGCCTCGACCCGCGGGACGTCGTCGACGAGAGCGAACGGCAGTGCCAGCACGACGGCGATCAGGCCCACGCAGGCGAGCAGCACCAACCAGCCGAGAAGACGAAGCAAGACCCGCAACTCCTGAAGCTCGACGCGCGCGCAGCGGGCGGCACCCGCGCGGCTCGCGCCATCGTACGGGAGTCCGCGCGTGCGATCATCCCGCAGACGGGCGGTCGCGGCGGTTTGACAAGCGGCTGCGCGGCTCGCGACGATGCTCGCGCCCGCAACGCCTGAGAGTCATCATGTCCGCTACCCTCGTTCCGCGCCCTGCCCTGACGGGCAGCTTCCTCGTCGGCCTCTGTCTGCTCGTCGTCGCCGCGGCGCACGCCGATCCGCGCGCGCCTTTCGTCGGCAGCTGGGATCTCGTGTCGGTCGAGAATCGCGCGAGCGACGGCAGCGTCACCCGGCCCTTCGGCGCCGCGCCGCGCGGACGGATCACCTATACCCCGGAGGGTTTCCTCAGCGCGCACGTGATGCGCGCGGCACGTCCCGCCTTCGCCGGCGAGGCCAGCTTGTACGGCGGCTCCGCGGCCGAGAAGGCGGCGGCCTACGACGGCTACATCGCCTATTACGGCCGCTACGCGGTCGACGCCGCCGCCGGCACGGTCATGCATCGCATCGAGGGCAGCCTGTTTCCGAACTGGAGCGGCAGCGCGCAGACGCGCCATTACGCCTTCGCCGGCGACACGCTGACGTTGAGCTCGCCGCCGTTCGAAGCCGGCGGCAAGACCATCGCCGTGCACGTCGTGTGGCGGCGCGCGCCGGCGGAGTGACGGCGATGCCGGACACGCCGCATGAGCGCCTGCAGCCGGACACCATCAACGCGCACCTCGCGCACGTCTATCCCGCGCTCGCGATGCTCGCCGGCATGCAGCTCGAAGTCTTCACGCCGCTCGCCGACGGCCCGTGCGAGGTCGAAGCGCTCGCCGGCACGCTCGGCGTCGCGCCGGAGAAACTGCGCCCGCTGCTGCATGCGCTCGTCACTGCGGGCCTGCTGACGCTGACCGGCACGCGCTTCGCGAACACGCCCGAGGCAATGGAGTTCCTGGTCAAGGGCCGGCCGCGCTATCTCGGCGGCACGGCCGAGGCCTATGCGGATCTGTGGTCGGCGACGCTGCACACGGCGGCCTCGATCAGGACGGGCATGCCGCAGGCCCGGCACGACTTCGCGCGCATGACGAGCGATGAGCTGCGCGCCTTCATCCGCGGCATCGACGCCGGCGCCGGTGCGACCGCGCGCCGCCTGCACAAGGACTGGCCGCTCTCTACCCGTCGGCGTCTGCTCGATGCGGGCGGCGGTGCGGGCGGTCTCGCGATCGCGCTGTGCAGGCTGCTGCCGGATCTCACGGCGACGGTCGCCGAGCTGCCCGCGGTTGCCGCGATCGCACGCGAATGCGTTGCCGAAGCGGCGCTGGGCGAGCGCGTCACGGTCGTCGACGCCGATCTGATCGCGGCCCCGCCGCCCGGCCGCTACGACGTCGCGAGCTTGCGCTCGGTGTTGCAGGTGTTGGCGCCGGACGAGGCCGCTGCCGTCGTGCGCCACGTCGCCGCGGCGCTCGTGCCGGGCGGCGAGCTCTACGTCGTCGGCCGCATGCTCGACGACGGCCGCCTGTCGCCGCCCGAGGCGGTCGCCGTCAACGTGATGTTCCTGAACGTCTACGAGCACGGCCAGGCCTGGACCGAAAGCGAGTATCGCGCGTGGTTGTCGGCGGCGGGCCTCGTCGATCTCGTGCGCCAACCACTCGCCGGCGGCTACAGCGTGCTGCGGGGCGTGAAGCCGAGAGATTGAATTTCTCGCACGCGCCGCGGTCGATACCGGGGCGCACCATCGGCGCAGCGCCGAGGAGAATCTGCGATGAAGCGACGCTCCCGCGATTGCGGCTACGATCATCCCAAGCCCAGCGAGATCACGCCGCGCGAAGTCTGCCTCGGCCGCCGCCGGCTGCTGCAGACGCTCGCGCTGGGCGCGGCCGGCAGCGGGCTCGCGGCCTGGGCCACCCGCCAGGCCCGTGCCGCCCCGCATCCGCCGGCGACGGGACTGCATCCCACTGCGTCGGCACTGCCCGGCGCCCGCACGAGCGAACCGACCACGGCCGCGCGCGAGGCGACGAACTACAACAACTTCTACGAGTTCGGCTTCGAGAAGACCGATCCCGCCGCCTATGCGTCCGCAATGAAGACGCGGCCGTGGACCGTCACCGTCGACGGTCTCGTCACGCGCCCACGCAGCTTCGATCTCGACGAGCTGCTCACGCTGGCGACGATGGAGGAACGTACCTATCGCCTGCGTTGCGTCGAAGGCTGGTCGATGGTGATCCCGTGGGTCGGCTACTCGCTGGCGCGACTGCTGCGCGAAATCGAGCCGCTGGGCAGCGCGAAGTACGTCGAGTTCACGAGCCTCGCCGATCCCGACACGATGCCGAACCTGCGCTCGTCCGTCATCGACTGGCCGTACCGCGAAGGGCTCAGGCTCGACGAGGCGCGTCATCCGCTGACGATGCTCGCCTTCGGCATGTACGGCGAAGCGCTGCCGAACCAGAACGGCGCGCCGCTGCGCCTCGTCGTGCCGTGGAAATACGGCTTCAAGAGCGCCAAGTCGATCGTGCGCATCCGCCTGGTCGAGCAGCGGCCGATCACGGCCTGGGAAAAGACCGCGCCGCGCGAGTACGGCTTCTATGCGAACGTGAATCCCGAGGTCGATCATCCGCGCTGGAGCCAGGCGACCGAACGCCGCCTCGGCGACGGCAGCGGGCTGTTCGCGCGCCGCCGGCGCACGCAGCTGTTCAACGGCTATGCGCCGCAGGTCGCCGAGCTCTATGCCGGCATGGATCTCGCGAAGTTCTACTGATGAAGCGCCTGCTGCGCGTGGTCGAGCGCACGCGGCTCGTGAAGCCGCTCGTATTCGCGCTGTGCCTCGTCCCGCTCGCCTCGCTGATCGTCGGCGCCGTCACCGACGGGCTCGGCGCGAATCCGGCGGAGACCCTGATCCGCGCCAACGGCGACTGGGCATTGCGCTTCCTCTGTGCCTGCCTCGCGCTGACGCCGCTGCGCGTCGCGACCGGCATCGCCGCCTTCGCGCGCTACCGGCGCATGCTCGGCCTCTTCGCCTTCGCCTACGCCGTATTCCATCTGCTGTGCTACGCGGTGTTCGATCAGGGACTCGTCGTCGCCGACATCGCGCGCGACGTCGCGAAGCGCCCTTTCATCCTCGTCGGCTTCGCCGCCTTCCTCGCGCTGCTGCCGCTCGCCGCCACGTCGACGACGCGTGCGCTGCGCGCGCTGGGCCCGCGCCGCTGGCAGGCCTTGCACCGGCTGGTCTATCCGATCGCCCTGCTCGGCCTGCTGCATCTGTTCTGGATGCGCAGCGGCAAGCATCACTACGAGGACGTGTGGATCTACGCCGTGGTCCTGGCCCTGCTCCTCGGTTTGCGCCTGCGCCACAGCCTGCGTCGCGCTCGCGTGCGGGCGGTCGCAGAAGCGGCGTGAGGCGAGGACGGGGTTTCGCTCGACGCCGATCCCCGAATGAGCGCAGCGAATCCGGGGGAGTCGGTGGCGCTTGATATGCCGTTTAATCTAAATAGAAGAGCGCAAATACGCTCCACTGCGAGTTGTTTACCGTCATGCCCGCGCAAGCGGGAATCCACGCCTGACGAGGAGGTCTCCGTCGGGCGATTGCTCTTTTTCCGCGCTGGACGCCGGGGGAATGCGTGGATGCCCGCTGGCGCGGGCATGACGGAAGAGGCGCCTACGCCATCGGACA
The DNA here is from genome assembly GCA_050248455.1 of Gammaproteobacteria bacterium. Lineage (GTDB taxonomy): Bacteria > Pseudomonadota > Gammaproteobacteria. Next base: position 5,479 of record JBFWSI010000288.1, read on the forward strand.
GCCAGTGGAGCGCATTTACGCTCAGCTATATAGCCACGGAGGACACGGAGGAAGAAATGGATTGATGGGGA
>JBFWSI010000289.1:0-5522 GCA_050248455.1 Gammaproteobacteria bacterium
GAGGCGGGCGTGGACGGCGTCGCGACGCGCCTGCGCAGCGCGCTCGCCGCGAGCGGCAGCAACCTGCTGTTGCTGGTCGATCAGTTCGAGGAGCTCTTCACGTATCGGCGGCGCACCGCCGCGGCGAACGCCGAAGCGGCCGATTTCGTGGCCCTGCTGTCCGGGCTGGCCGAGGAGCCCGATCTCCCGGTGTTCATCGTGATCACGATGCGCTCGGATCATCTCGGTGAGTGCGATGCCTTCCTCGGGTTCCCCGAGCTCCTGAACCGCGGCCTCTACCTGGTGCCGCGACTGTGCCGCGCCGAGCTGCGCGAGTGCATCGTCGGGCCGGCGCGGCTGTTCGGCCGCGATATCGCGCCGCGCCTCGTCGACACGCTGCTGAACGATCTGGGCGCCGAGCAGGATCAGCTGCCGGTGCTGCAGCACGCGCTGATGCGCATGTGGTCGCAGCTCGATGCCGGCAGCGGCCAGCCGATCGACCTGCAGGATTACCGCAACATCGGCACGCTGGCGCATGCGCTGTCGAAGCACGGCGACGAGGCGCTCGCGGTCTTGAGCGTCGCGGAGCAGGAGCGCGCGCGGCGCATGTTCGCGCGGATGACCGAGAGCGACACCGAGAACCGGCGCAAGCGGCATCCCGAGCGCTTCGGCGCGCTGCTCGATCTCACCGGCGCCAGCCCCGCCGAGCTGTCGCATCTCATCGAGGTGTTCCGCGCCGACGGCCGCGCCTTCGTGCGGCTGTCCGACACGCCGCCGCGGCGCGAATCCGTCGTCGACATTTCACACGAAGCGCTGATCCGCCAGTGGCGCTGGCTGAGTGAGAGCATCGATCGCGAAGTCGCCGATCGCGATCGCTACACGCGGCTGCGCGAAGGAGCCGCATTGTGGCGCGACGGCAAGGGCGATCTGCTGGCGACGATCGCGAGCGAGAGCGCCTCGGACTGGTGGCACAAGGCACGGCCGACGGCGGCCTGGGCCGCGCGCTACGGCGGCGACTTCGAGTCCGTCGCGGCCTTCGTGCGCGCGAGTGCCGCGAAGCATCGGCGCGCGCGCCGCTGGCGCGTCCTCGCCGCCACGCTGGTGACCGGCGGCGCGCTGCTTGCGCTGAGCTGGTTTTCGTTCCGGCAGTGGGGCATCGCGCAACAGCAGCGCGAGATGGCCGTCGAAAAGGCGCAGCAGCAGGAAACCCGGCTCGAGCAGGCGCGGAGCAATGTCGAGCAGGCCCGCGAGCAGCAGAAGCTCGTCGAGCGCGCGGCCGTCACCGCCTACAGCGAGGATCGCGGCTGGCTCGCCAGCCTGACCGATCAGGGCGTGTCCGTCCTCAACGCCAATCGGCGTGACGCACCGGTGGTGATCGACGGAACCCGCGCGGCGACGGCGCTTGCCCTGAGCGCGGACGGCGCGCTGATCGCGGTCGCATCCGATACCCGCCTCGAGCTGTGGACGATCGCCGGCACGCGGCGACTGTGGTCGACCAGCGGCCACGAGGCGCCGATCCGCAAGCTGGCGATCAGCCCCGACGGGACCTTGCTCGCCTCGGCCAGCGAGGATCGGACGTGTCGCATCTGGGACATGCAGAGCGGCGCGCAGGTGGCGGTGCTGAAGGGCTATCAGTCGCCGGTCATCGACGTCGTCTTCGACGCCAGCGGCAAACGCGTCATCGCGACCGGCAGCGACGGCCTCGTCAAGCAGTGGGAGAGCGAGAGCGGCACGTTCCGCGACGACGATCGCTCGAAGGCGCAAACCCTGGCGCAGGCGGTCGAGCCCGCGCGGCCGACGATTACCGCCTTCGTCGCCTCTGCGGTCGAGCAGTCACGGCTGGACGCGATCGACGACGGGCTCGAACGACTGGGCCTCGACGTGCAGCTGCCGCAGCTCGTCACCGCGCCCGACGAAGCGCCGGCAGCGTCGTCGCTGCAGTACTTCCACGCCGCCGATCGTGCCGATGCGGAAGCGTTCGCCGCGGCCCTGCGCCGCGACGGCCTCGCGCTCGAGCCGGTGTTCGTCGATCAGTGGGCGGAGATTCAGCAACTCGATTACGGCGATCCCAAGCCGCGCCGCTGGGAAACCTGGAATGATCGCGGCAGCTTCGAGCTGTGGTTCGCGGCCGGCGAACCGGACACCTGGTTTCCGGTCGTCGCGTCGATCGTCGATCTGCCGGCGGCCCTCGCCCGCGCGGACGAGGTTCAGCAAGCAATCGGGCGGGATATCGCGGTGGCGGTCTATCGCGCGCGCGACCGCAGCGGCGCGTCGACCTATGCGGTGACGCTCGGCGGCTACATGCGTGAAGCGCTGGCGCACGAGCGCGCAGCGCAGGCACGCAGCGCGGGGCTGGCGCGCGATGCCTACGCGCGTCGCAGCGCAGACTGGGGCAGCGATCTGCGACCGACGCGCACCGAGCAGCGCCTGATCGAGCTCGCGTTGCAACGCCATGCCGGCACTCGCCGCGAGCTCACGCCCGAAACCCCGCTGGCCGACGCGCTCGCCGTCGCGCCGGCGCAGGTCGCAAAGGCGGTCATCGCACTCGCGCGCGACGAAGGCATCGCGCTCGACGAGCGCCAGCTGGCCGGGGTGTTCACGATCCGCCAGCTGGCCGGCATGCTCGACTACCGGCAACGCAAGGCCGCGGGCGCGCCGCCGCCGCGCGGGACGTCCGCAAAGGCTCGCTGAGCTTCGGAGCCGGCAAGTCCGGGATTCGGCGACAGTCCAGCGTAGGAGTTCGAACCGGCGCCCAATCCCGGATTCGCTTTGCTCATCGGGGCTACAAGAGCCTCGTGTTTAGCGGCTCGGCTCCGCGATCGGCACCCCACTCGACCGCCGCAACTCGTCCAACCCGAGTCCATCGACGAGCTCGACGAGGACGAACCCGCGCGGCGTCACGTCGATGACCGCGAGATCGGTATAAACCCGGCTGACGCAGGCGAGGCCCGTCAGCGGATAGCTGCAGCGCTCGACGAGCTTGCTCGCGCCCTGCTTCGTCAGGTGCTCCATCATCACGAACACCTGCTGCGCGCCGATCGCGAGATCCATTGCGCCGCCGACCGCGGGGATCGCATCGGGCTCGCCCGTGTGCCAGTTCGCGAGATCGCCCGTGACGGAGACCTGGAAGCCGCCGAGCACGCAGAGGTCGAGATGGCCGCCGCGCATCATCGCGAAGGAGTCCGCGTGGTGGAAGAAGCAGCCGCCGGGCTTCAGCGTCACGGGCTGCTTGCCGGCATTGATCAGATCCGGATCCTCGAGGCCCCTGGCGGGCGCGGGCCCCATGCCGAGCACGCCGTTCTCGCTGTGGAGCACGATCTCGCGATCGGGCGGCAGGTGGTTCGCGACCAGGGTCGGCAGGCCGATGCCGAGGTTGACGTAGGCACCGTCCGGGATGTCGGCCGCGACGCGTGCCGCCATCTCCTCGCGCGTGCGCTTCTTCATGCGGCGGCCGTCGCCTTGCCGACGGCGACCACGCGCTGCACGTAGATCCCCGGCGTGACGACGGCTTCGGGGTCCAGCGCGCCCAGCGGCACGATCTCGTCGACCTCGGCGACGGTGACGCGCGCGGCGCTCGCCATGATCGGGCCGAAGTTGCGCGCGGTCATGCGATAGACGAGATTGCCCCAGCGATCGCCCTTCAGCGCCTTGATCAGCGCATAGTCGGCGCGCAGCGGATATTCGAGCACGTAAGGCCGGCCGTCGATGACGCGCGTCTCCTTGCCGTCCGCCAGCGCGGTGCCGTAGCCGGTCGGGGTGTAGAACGCCCCGATCCCGGCGCCGGCCGCACGGATGCGCTCGGCGAGATTGCCCTGCGGCACCAGCTCGAGCTCGATGTCGCCGGCGCGATAGAGCGCATCGAAGACCTGCGAGTCGACCTGGCGCGGAAACGAGCAGACGATGCGCTTCACGCGCCGCGCCTGCAGCAGCGCGGCGAGGCCCGTCTCGCCGTTGCCGGCGTTGTTGTTGACGATCGTGAGGTCCTTCGCGCCCTGCGCGATCAGCGCGTCGATCAGCGCCGCCGGCTGGCCGGCGGTGCCGAAGCCGCCGATCATCACCGTCGCGCCGTCGGGGATGCCCGCGACGGCGGCGGCGACGGAGGCGACGGTCTTGTCGATCATCGGTACCAGTGCACTAGTAGCCGCGCGCGTCGGCGATCATCGCGATGTTCGCCGCGCCGTCCTCGCCGCTCGCCAGCTCGGTGGCGCGGCCGCGCGCCTGCGCGCAGAAGGCTTCGACCTCGCCGGTATAGGTGTCGAAGGCGTCGACCCGCTCGAGCTTCGCGGCCTGGCCCTTGAGCCCGCTCTCGAGCTCGCCCGGCATGCCGAACAGCCCGCCGCGCAGCACGAAATAGCCCTTGGTGCCGTAGAACTCGACGCGCGGCGCGCCGCCGGCCGCGCCGGTGCAGGCCGTCATGTGGCCGATCGCGCCGTTCTTGAACTTCACGCTGACCGCGGCGTGATCGTCGGTCTTGAAACTCCAGCAGCGGTTCGTCAGATGGCCGCTGACCGCGCTCGCCTCCGCACCCATCAGCCAGCGCAGGAGATCGAGCAGATGGGTGCCGATGTCGCCGATCGCCCAGCCGCCGCTGCGCTTGCGGTTCTGGCGCCAGGCCGGCGGCGGCGTCGCGTACGGATGATAGACCTGCACGCGCGCTTCGAGGGCCTCGCCGTAACGGCCGCTCGCGACGGCCTTCGCGAGCTTCTGCAGCGCCGGGTGCGCGCGATTGTTGAAGCCGATGCGCAGCTGCCTGCCGGCCGCCGCCGCGGCCTTGGTCATCGCCTTGCATTCGGCGACGCTCACCGCCATCGGCTTCTCGCACAGCACGTGCTTGCCGGCCGCGAGCGCGGCCAGCGTCTGCGCGCAGTGCAGATCGGGCGGGCTCGCAATCCACACCGCATCGAGCTCGGGATGGGCGAGGAACTCCTCGAGATTCGAGTACGCGGCTTCGACCGGGTGCCTGGCCTTGAAGGCCTCGGCGCCGGCCGCCTTCGAACCCAGCACCGCGACGAGCTGGTTGCTGCGCGCCCGCGCGATCGCCGGCGCGAACGTATGCTCGGCCCAGCCCGAAGATCCGATCATCCCCCATCGAAACGCCGGCATCCGCCCCCCCCTCGTCGTACTAGTTGTGGATCGATGGTCGCACAGGCGACGGTGCGCGTGTCAACGGGGGGCGTGGGTGTTTCGTTCGAGCACCGCTTTTGCCACCGAGAACACAGAGAACACCGAGGGCAAAAGAGATTGTAGAGGCCCCTCTTGTAGCCCGGGTGGAGCGCGCAGCGCGCAACCCGGGATCGGGCATGTCGGCCGAAGCAAGATCCCGGGTTCCGCTACGCTGCACCCGGGCTACGAACCTACGCGCTGCCACGGAGAACACGAAGAACACGGAGGGCAGGAAGTGGGAGAAAGCGCTTCCGAAACACAGTGGGGAGCACCGGCGATTACCTTGCCGAGTCCTCGCTCAATCTTCTCCTCCTCCGTGTTCTCTGTGTTCTCCGTGGCAGCGCGTAGCGCATTTATCCTCGCCTCACCCCTGCGCGCGC
>JBFWSI010000290.1:0-5521 GCA_050248455.1 Gammaproteobacteria bacterium
CGACGATGCCCATCGCGTTCGCGTAGTCGACGGCGACGCGCAGCGGGCGCTTGATGTCGGCGAAGCCGCGGATGTGCGCGACGTAGGCGGGGGCGATGTCGTACTGCGTGATTCTTCCGGCCTGCACGGCGGGGGGCTTGAACGCATTGGCGGCAACCAGCCCTTCGATCGCCTCGATGCCGGTCGGCCCGCTGATCGGGATGGCCTGCTCGCGGCACATCTTCATGCCGTTCCATTCGCCGGGATTGTGCGAGGCGGTGATCATGATGCTCGCATCCGCGCCGAGGCTGCCGTTCGCGTAGTAGCACATCGGCGTGCTGCAGATCCCGAGGTCGACGACGTCGGCGCCCTGCTGCGTCACGCCGCGCGCGAGCGCCGCGAACATCGCCGGCGAATGGGCGCGCATGTCGCGGCCGATGACGACCTTGCGGCAGCCGAGGAAGTCGACGAAGGCGCGCCCGATGCGCGTCGCGAGCTCGTCGGTGAGCGTGTCGCCATAGATGCCGCGGATGTCGTAAGCCTTGAAGATGCCGGCCATTGGTGCAGTGCTCCGTAGAAGATGCCGGCCATTATACGAAGCCGATGCGGCGCTGCGATGGCGGCGGTCGGCCCGGCGCCGGGCAGGCGTCGCAAAACGATCGCGATGGGCGCCTGCCGTGAACTCGAAGGCCCGGTGTCGGAACTCAGATGCAGGCATTGCGCCCCGCGTTGCCTGGGACGACACGGGCGCATACAGTGAGACCGAGGTCGAACGCAGAGCCGACCAGGCTTGTCAATCAGCGGCGGCGCGCGGAGCGCGCGCACCGGACTCAACAGCGAGGAGCTTATGCACATCAGGAAATACGATTTCGACTACAGCCGGCGCTACTTCATGGAGAAGGTGGCGCGCGGCATCGGCGGTGCGGGCGTGCTGACGTCCCTGTGGCCGCTGATCTGCGAGTCCGGTGACATCTCGAAGGCCTATCCGGACGAGCTACTCGACATCGGGCTGTTCACGAAGGGCAAGCTGAAAGTCGGCGACGAGATCACTGCCGACAACATCGACCTGGTGAAGGACATCGTCGATCCGATGCTCTACCAGGAAGTGAAGCAACTGGGACGCAAGTTTTTCATCATGCCGACCGACACGGACGTGTCGACGATGTTCCCGCCGAAGTTCCTCGAAGCGACGATCCGCAACCAGGGACAGGCGATGTTCGACGAGACCGGCAACGTCACCACCAAGGACGGCAAGCCGTGGATCGGCGGCTTGCCGTTTCCCGACCCCAAGGACGGCCTCGAGCTGATCTCGAACCTCACCTTGAGCTGGGGTCGCCACGACCAGGCGATGTATGCGATCCCGATGTTCGCGCTGGATGCCGAAGGCACCGTGCTCTACAGCTACGACTTCGTGTGGGCCGAGCAGAACACGGCCGGCCTCGTCGACAATCCCGACGGACCTTATCTGAAGGGTTACGAAGGCAAGCTGCGCCTGCAGTCGACCTGGTTCACCGCGCCCAACGACGTCAAGGGCACGGCCTTCGTCAACATCTGGCCCTACGACCAGCGCGAGTACCCCGATCTGTTCGGCTACATCCCGGCCTTCAAGCGCGTGCGTCGCTTCCCGACCAACCAGCGCTTCGAGCCGCTGGTGCCCGGCATCAATCTCTTCCTGTCCGATGCCTGGGCCGCGGGCGATCCGATGCTGACCTGGGGCAACTACAAGATCGTCGGGCGCCAGCCTTTCCTCGGCTCGATGCACGGACAGTGGCAGGGCGATGCGCCGAACTGGGGATATCCGCTCGTCGGCGGTCCGAAGAACAACACCTTCATGTATGTCGGCAAGTCGCTGATTCCGGAAGTGCTGGTGCTGGAGGCCGAGCCGACGGGCTATCCGCGCGCGCCGGTCAGCAAGAAGCGCGTCTACATCGACGCCCGCATGCTGACCTATCCGCAGATGCTGACCTTCGATCGACGCGGCGATCTCTGGAAGTCCTTCGAGCCCGGTTTCAGCCAGTACAAGAAGGGCGACAAGGTCGCGATGGCGGGCAAGGACATCGCGTGGAGTTGGAACTGGGTGATCAGCAACGACATCCAGTCCCAGCGCATCACGCGCTTCCACCAGGCCGAAAGCTGCGCCGGCGGCTGGAAGTCGCAGTGGAACATGCACGACGACGTCATCAACAAGTACATGACGGTGCAGGCGATGCAGCGACTCGGGACTTGAGGCGTCCGCATTTCCGGAACAGCGAAGGCCGGCGCATGCCGGCCTTCGTCTCGCCGGGCACTGCACCTCTCCGTCGATGAGCCGGGAGCGGTAAGGAAACTCTGCAACAGCAGAGCTTCCACAAATGACAAACCCCGCCGAGGCGGGGTTTGCCGGTTGCTGGCACTTGCATAACGGAGGCGATGTTCGTCACCCGGCTTGCCCATTGGGCAAATGGCGCAAGGCTCATCGGCGCTCGCCGGTTCGGATGAGTTCGCCACGGGTATCGTACGCTGCCCGTCTCGGCCCACCCATCGGCTCCGTGCTTCAGCGTGTGCGATATGCCCATCGCACTGGGTTCGATTGAAAGTCTAGCCCGCGACGTAGCGATCGCAAGGCGCACTCTGGATCGAAATGTGTCGAGTGCGCGTTATAAGATGCGCAGCCCGCGGTCGACGAGACGCGGCAGCACTTCCTGCGCGAAATAGGGCAGCTCGCCGATGTAATCCACGAAGGCCAGTGTGGCACCGGCAAAGCCGGCGGCATGGATGCGCGCGATCTCGGCGGCGACGGTGTCGGGATCGCCGATCAGCGGGTACACGCCGTGGCCGCCGGCGAACCGCGTGCGCAGCGCCTCCAGCATGTCCGGCGGAAACGACTGCGCGTGCAGGCCCTGCAGCGTCATCAGGCGTTCGACCGCGACGTGGTCCGCGCAGTCGACGGCATAGTGCCGATGGTAGTCCTCGGCTTCGCGGCGCGTCGGGCGACATACCACGTAGGTCGTCGTGAACACCCCCGGCGTGCGCCCGTACTGTGCCTGCGCATGGGTCTTGATCGCGTCCACGTCCGCGCGGCCGCGTTCGGGATCGATCATCACGGTGAACAGGAAATCGCAGTTGCGCGCCGCGAACTCGCGGCCCTGGCGCGAGGAGCCCGCGTTCATCAGCGGCGGCAGCGTGCCGCCGTAGGGCCGCGGCGTGCAGCGCGCCCGCTGCAGCGTGAAGAACTCGCCCTGCCAGTCGAACGGAACCTCCTCGGCCCAGGCGCGGCGGATGACGTCCCACCATTCCTGTCCGTAGCGATAGCGTGCATCGTGCTCCTGCGGCAGCCTCATGCCGAACATCTCGTACTCGGGCGCGTTCCAGCCGCAGACGATGTTGAGCCCGAAGCGTCCGTGCGCGATCTGATCGATCGTCGCGAACTGCTTGGCGGCGACCAGCGGATGCGTGAAGGCGGTGTGCGCGGTCGCGAACACGCTGATCCGCTGCGTGCTCGCGAGCAGGCCGGCCGCCCAGGTGATGGTCTCGAGCGAGTCGCCCTGGAAATCGGTCTCGCCGCCGTAGCCCGCCCAGCGCGCGATCGGCAGCAGGAATTCGATGCCGATCTCGTCGGCGAGACGCGCGAGCCGCAGATTGTCGTCCCAGCTCGCGCGCCAGCGTTCGGGCACCGTGGTCACCGCCATGCCGCCGGCACAGTTCGGCGAGAACAATCCGAGCTTGAATGCATTCTCGTTGGTCATGGAGTTCACGCGCATGTCCGAGGTCGCTCCGAGCTCGCGGCGGAAAGGCCCGGACTATAGCAAGGCGGCGACGGCTGGCGGAAACTCGCAGGGACGCGGAAGGAGCGGACGGGCATGGGCATCGGGGCGGCATTGCTGGACGCGATCGAACACATGGCGTCGCGGCTCGCGCTGCCGCCGGTGGCCGAGGTCCATGTGCCCGATGCGCGACCGGCCGCACATCGTGACGCCGAATTCGGCCTGGTCGCGCTGGCCGACGGCAGCGCCGGTTTCTATTACGCCTGGCTGGGCGCAACCCAGGCCGGCATGGCGGCCCGCTACGCGGCCGAAACCTTCGCCGGCACGAGCCCGCTCGCGCTCGCGCGCCGCCTCGCCCGCGACGACGATGCCGAACGTTCGCTCGCGCTCGCCGCGATCGGCGCGCTGACGATTCATCTGCATCGCCGCGCCGGCTACGTGCCGCCGGCGACGGCGGATTCGATGGCCGGTGTCGCATGCACGCGCGGCGGCCATCTCGGCATGATCGGAAACTTCCCGCCGCTGGTGCGACGGGCACGCGCCGCCGGCATGCGCGTGACGGTGGTCGAGCGCAAGACGCACATGCTCTGCGAGGAGGACGGGCTTTCGATCACGCTCGATCCGACCGCGCTCGCGCCGTGCAGCGAGATCATCGCGACCGGCGCGACGCTGATCAACGGCAGCCTCGACGGCATGCTCGAATACTGCCGGCACGCCCGACGCGTGGTGCTCCTCGGCCCGACCGCGGGCGTGCTGCCGCAGGTGCTGTTCGGTCACGGCATCACGGCGGTCGGGGGTCTCGAAATCCTCGACGCGCCTCGCGCGCTCGCCCGGCTGCGTGCCGGCGAGAAGCTCGGCGATGCGGCGCGGCGCTACCTGATCGAAGCGGGCGACTATCCGTCCTTCGACGCGCTGCTCGCGCGCTGCTGAGCGCCGAAGCGCGCGACGAGGAAATCGATCAGCACGCGCTGCCTGAGTGCGAGGTGGCGGCGGTGCGGATACACCGCCCAGATCCCTCGTGGGGCCGTCGCGAATTCGCTCAGCAGAGGCTGCAGTCGCCCCGCCGCGAGATGGGTGTCGGCGACGAAATCGGGGGCGAGCGCGATGCCGTCGCCGGCCACTGCGAGATCGCAGGCGGCACGCGCGCTGTTGACGGCGAAGCGCCCCGACACGCGCACGCTCGTGCGCTGGCCTCCCACCTCGAAAGACCACGTTGCCGGCTGCCGCAGGTTGGTGTCGACGATGCAGACGTGGCGCAGGAGATCGCTGGGCTGACGCGGCCGTCCGCGACGCGCGAGATAGTCGGGAGAGGCGCAGACGATCAGGCGCATGTCGGCGAGACGTCGCGCGACCAGCGTCGAGTCCGGCAGATCGGCGATGCGGATCGCAAGGTCGAAGCGGTCTTCGACGAGATCGACGAAGCGATCGGTCAGCGTGAGATCGATCTCGATCGCCGGGTATTGCGCGCCGAATGCGTGCAAGGCGGGGACCAGGAACAGCTCGCCGAAGGTGTGGGGCCCGGCGAGACGCAGCCTGCCGCGCGGGACGGCCTGCGCGTCGCGGGCGCTGCCTTCGAGCTCGTCGAGATCGGCGAGCAGCTGGACGCAGCGGGCGGGGTAGCCGCGGCCGACGTCGGTGAGGCTGACGCGGCGCGTCGTGCGGTTCAGCAGGCGGGCGCCGAGATGGCACTCCAGGTCCGCGTCGAGCCGGCTGATGACGGCTTTCGAGCGCCCGAGCTGGCGCGCAGCGGTGGAGAAGCGGCCGCTGTCGGCCACGGCGCGGCAGGCGCGCATCGCTTG
>JBFWSI010000291.1:0-5504 GCA_050248455.1 Gammaproteobacteria bacterium
CGTCGCCGAAGAAGAAGCCCAGCGCCGAGCACACGGCCCACGCCGCGCAGAGGCGCAAGGCGACCGCCCGCAGCACCTCAGCGCGGCCGGGCCGGCGCCGCCCAGCCGAGCCAGGCGAGATAGAACAGCGCCATCGCGACGATCAGCAAGGTCGGTACGAAATAGGTGTGCAGCGGCAGGAACCACGGCGGGCGATAGGCGGCGACGAAGTAGAGACCCGCGAGCCGCAGCAGGTTCAACCCGTAGACCAGCGCGGCGCCGAGCAGCACGCCCGCCAGGCGTGCGCGCCAGCTCGCCGGAAAAGCCAGCACCGCCGCACAGACCAGGAACAGCACGCCGGAGCCGTCGCAGCCGCGCACGATCTCCAGCGCAGCGCGCGGGGAGCTCAGGCGGTTCGCCTGCGCCGTCACGGCTTCGGCGGGCCGCAGCGCATCGATCATCGCCACCGCCGGCTGTCCGAACAGGCGCGGATAGATTTCGTCGTGGAGCACGTCGATCGGGATCCAGAAGTACAGCGCATGGAATACCCCGTAGCAGACGAGCATGCGCAGCGCGAAGCCGAGCATCGACGCGGGTGGTAGTGATCCTGCGGTGTGAGGGACGGACGCTGACATCGACTATCGGTTGGCTGAGGGCGTGTCGAGTGTAGCTTGGCTGTCGTCCCGCGCGTATCGGCTCGATCGGGATCCCGAGTTTCGCTACGCTGCACCCGGGCGACGAACTACGAACGGGCACCCATCCCGAGCACCCATGGAGGAACGACAGGATGTCATCACGCTTCCAGTGCGTCTTCGTGCATCTCGGTGCACTGTCGCTGCTCTGCGCAGCAGGCGCCGCGCGGGCGGCGCTCGCCCCCGCGCTGGCCGGCAAGGTCACGGTCGACACCGTGTGGGCCAGCGGTCTCTCGCAGGTGACCGATGTCGCCTTCGCCGGCGACGGGCGCGCGGTGATCACGCGCAAGACCGGCCAGATCGCGATCCGCCAGGCCGACGGCAGCCTCGTGCAGCTCGTCTACCCGCTCGGCGGCACGCTCGACACGGGCTCGGAGAAAGGCCTGCTCGGCGTCGTCGCCGATCCCGAGGTCGCGAGCAACGGCGCGTTCTACTTCTACGTCTCCAATGGCCCCGGCAACGCCGACAAGAATCGCGTCGTGCGCGCGGTGCTGACGGCCGCGAACAGCTTCATCGTCGACCCGACGCCGATCGTCGGCGCGACGAACGGGCTGCCGGGGCTCGAAGGTCCGGCGAATCACGACGGCGGCGGACTGTGGATACATGACGGCCGGCTGTACGTCGGCGTCGGCGACACGGGCGCGAACGCGTCGCCGCCGGTCAACAAGTACGGCAGCTGTCTCAACAAGCCGAACGGCAAGATCCTGCGCGTCGAGCTGAACGGCGAGGTGCCGGCCGACAATCCGCTGGTCGGCGTTGCCGCCGTCACGGCCTGCGCTTCACCGACCGGCGCCTGGACCACGGCCGCCCCCGATCCGCGCATCTATGCCTGGGGCCTGCGCAATCCGTGGCGGCTGTGGGTCGACCCTGCGACGGGGCGCGTGTGGATCGGCGACGTCGGCGAGGGGAGCAGCGAGGAAGTGTCGATCGGCGGCGCCGGGCTGCACTACGGTTATCCCTTCGTCGAAGGCGCACGGGACTGGGGCGACGTCGAGGGCTTGAGCTGCTCGAGCATGACGCCGTCGCGTGCCTGCACGCCGCCTGCTTTCGCTTACGACCACGCGGTCGGCAGTGCGATCACGGGCGGGCTCGCGCTCGATTCTGCGGCCTGGCAGGCCGCGCTCGGCGGCGTGCGCTACGTGTTCGGCGATTCGAGCGCGCACTGGGTGCGCAGCCTGCCCGTGAACGCCGCGCGCAGCGGCTTCGCGTCGACGACGACCGCCGACTTCGCGCAGTACGCGGGCTCGCGCCCCGTGTCGTTTCGCCTGGGGCCGGACGGCGCGCTCTACGTCGCGATGCTCGGCGCCGGCGCGATCCATCGCTATGCGCCGATCGTCGCGCCCGTGCCGGACGCCGAGCGCGTGCCGGCGACGCCGCTCGTTTTCGCGATCGCGTGCGGGATCGTGCTGGCCGCAGTCGCGTCGCGACGTCTGCGTCGGCCGGTCGAATGACCGTTCGGTGAAGTCGAACGAGCGCGTGGCTCTCTTTCCGCGCGACGCACGAGGCGCACTCAAACGAACGTGCCCCGCATGTGCACGTAAGAGCCTCTTACGTCATTCCCGCGCAAGCGGGAATCCACGCCTGACGAGGGGGTCTCCGTCGGGCGGTCCTTCTTTTTCTTCGCGCTGAACGCCGGGGTAGTGCGTGGATTCCCGCTTGCGCGGGAATGACGGTAAACAACACGCAGTGGAGCGTATTCATGCTCAGCTATATAAATCGAGCGGCGCATGAGCCGGGAAAGATCCCAGGCCTCGCCTTCGCCGCTCGGCGATCGCGGCGCTAGTCTCAGGCCCACTCGTAGTGCTCGAGCTTCGGCGCCGCCATCTCCTCGGCGAAGCGCGCGTAACTCCACGGCCAGCTCGCGGGCACGCCGTTGCGATCCAGATACCAGCTCTTGCAGCCCGTTGCCCAGATGCTCTTCTTGGCCGCGGCGATGCGCGCAGCGTCGAAGGCCGCGGTCGCGGCGCGACTCGCGCTGATTTCCCGGCAGGCGTCGCTGCGCAGCTGCTCCATCAGCTGCAGCACGTAGGCGAGCTGCAGCTCGGCGATCTGGATCAGCGAGAAATTGCCGACCGGGCCGTTCGGCCCGTTCAGCATGAAGAAATTCGGGAAGCCCGGCACCGACAGCGAGAGATATGCGGTCGGATGATCGGCCCAGGCGTCGTCGAGCAGCACGCCGTCGCGGCCCTGCACGACGGCCGGGCGGATGAAGCGATCGGCGCGGAAACCCGTCGCCAGCACCAGCACGTCGAGCGCATGCAGGCGGCCGTCGGCGGTGCGCACGCCGCCGGCTTCGATGCGCTCGATGCCCTCGGTGACGAGCTCCGCGCTGGGATGCTGGATCGCAGCGTAGAAGTCCGGGGAGAAGATGATGCGCTTGCAGGCCGCGCGATACGTCGGCCGCAGCTGCTCGCGCAGCACGGGATCGTGGACGTTGCGCTCGAGATTGGCGAGACAGGTCGCCTCGATCTTCTTCATCTCCGGCGAGTCCGCGTCGATCAGCGCATTGGCGAGCTTCTCGATCGCGGCGCGGTTGAACTCCTGGCGCAGCTTTTCGATCAGCGCGCGATCGCGCTCGAAGGCCGCGCGCTCCTCGTCGCTGTAGGTCGGGTTCTCGATCGGCAGGATCCACTGCGCCGTGCGTTGGAACAGCGAGAAGTTCGCGACGCGCGACACCAGCGCCGAGGTAATCTGCACGGCGGTCGAGCCCGTGCCGATCACGCCGACGCGCTTGCCGTCGAGCGGCACCGCGTGATCCCAGCGCGCGCTGTGGAAGCACGCGCCGCCGAAATCGGCGAGGCCCGGAATGTCCGGCAGGTTCGGATGGTGCAGCACGCCCGTCGCGGCGATGACGACGTCGGCGACGTCGCGCGTGCCGTCGACGAGCGTGAGTTGCCAGCGGCCGTTCTCGAACACGCAGCGCGTGATCTCGGCGCCGAAGCGTATCGACGGCAGCACCTCGTACTTTCGCGCGACGCGCTCGAAGTAGCGCTGGATCTCCTCGCCCGGCGCGAACATCTGGCTCCAGTCCGGGTTGTACTCGAAGGAATAGGTGTAGAGATGCGCCGGCACGTCGCAGGCGATGCCGGGATAGGTGTTCTCGCGCCAGGTGCCGCCGAGGCGATCGGCCTTTTCGTAGACCGTGACGTCGGCGTAGCCGGCCTCGCGCAGCTTGATGGCGCTCAGGAGGCCGGCCATGCCGGCGCCGATGACGACGACGCGCAGCGCGCGCGGCGATGAATTCGAAACAGCTGTCATGCGAACCTCGCAACGAGGGAAGACGCCGCGTCCGACATGGCGCCAGACCGGCACTATAGGCGAAAAGCGCTGTCCGGCGCGTCGTCCATGCGGCGCTTGCCGCGGCGTGAAATCGTCGATAATGCCGGGCAGCGCCGCAGATCCCGCGCGATGCTCAACGGAGGAACCACCGCCGATGCCCCAGCACTTCGCCCGTGTCGAAGACGTCGTCGACGCCCTGCTGCCGAGCTATCCCGTGTACTGCCTGCGGCCGACGGTGCTACGTCGTCAGGTCCGGCGCTTCTGCGCGCTGTTTCCCGGCACCGTGCTCTACGCCGTGAAGTGCAATCCGCATCCGCTGGTGCTCGACGCGCTGTACGACGCGGGCATCGCGCATTTCGACACCGCGTCGCTGCCGGAGATCGCGGCGGTCGCGGAGCGCTACGGCGACGCGACCTGCTATTTCATGCACCCGGTCAAGTCGCGCGCGGCGATCCAGGCCGCCTACGGCATCTACGGCGTGCGGCATTACGTGGTCGATCATCCCGTCGAGCTCGCGAAGCTGCTCGACGAGACGCCGGCGCGCGATCTGACGATCGTCGTGCGCCTGAAGACGCCCGCCGATCCGCGCACGGTCTACGACCTGTCGTCGAAGTTCGGCTGTGACGTCGACACCGCGGTCGGCCTGCTGGGGACCATCGATGCCGCCGGCTGTCACGGCGGGCTCGCCTTCCACGTCGGCTCGCAGTGTGGTGCGCCGGGCGCGTATGCGACGGCCCTTGCGCTGGTCGGCGAGGTCATCGCCCGCGTCGGTCGCGCGCCCGCGCTGGTCGACGTCGGCGGCGGCTTTCCGGCCGAGTACGTCGGCACCGGTGTGCCCGCGCTAGAAGTCTATCTCGCGGAAGTGCGCGCAGGGCTCGCCCGCCTCGCGCTGCCGCCGGACACCGCGCTGCTCGCCGAGCCCGGCCGCGTGCTGGTCGCCGACGCCTGCTCGCTGCTCGTGCAGATTCAGCTGCGCAAGGCGCACGCGCTCTATCTGAACGACGGCATCTTCGGCAGCCTGTCCGAGATGGCGCTGTCGAGCCTGCGCATGCCGATCCGCCTCATCCGTCGCGGCGGCACGCCGGCCAAGGACACGCAGGCGTTCATGCTCTACGGCCCGACCTGCGACAGCCTCGACGTGCTGCCCGGCCAGTTCGAGCTTCCCGCCGATGCGCGCGAAGGCGACTGGCTCGAGATCGGCCAGCTCGGCGCCTATTCGAACGCGCTGACGACGCGCTTCAATGGCTTCTTTCCGGAGACCTTCGTGACGATCACGGCTTGAGCGCAGCCAGAGCGAGAGCGAATCGTCGGCGCTCGACGCATCCGGGCTACGAAGAAGCGAGGCCTCGTAGCCCGGGTGGAGCGCGCAGCGCGCAACCCGGGATCTGCCGCGGACTCCCTGCGCCGATCCCGGGTTTCGTTACGCTCTAAGGTATCCCCACGAATCATTGAAGGAAATTATTGAGGATCAGGGGGATAGGTGGACGTGCATGCTGTTCTTCGATCTAATCGTTGTTGTCATCCACCGATTGGAAGGAGAGGAACAGCATGCAC
>JBFWSI010000292.1:0-5483 GCA_050248455.1 Gammaproteobacteria bacterium
CACCGGCCGCTTCCACTTCATCGACTCGAACCTGAGCGTGCTCGCGTGCGTGCCCTTCCTGCTCGCAACGGGCATCTCGATGGACGCGATCATCTGGGTCAGCGCGATCACGGCCTACATCGGCATCCTGACCCACTGCAACGTCGCGATGCGCTGCGGCTGGCTCAACTACGTGTTCAACACGCCGAACCTGCACCGCTGGCACCATTCGACGAACCTCGCCGAAGGCAACACGAACTACGGTCAGAACGTGATGCTGTGGGATCAGCTCTTCGGCACCTGGCTCTACAAGCGCGAACGCGGTCCCGGTTTCATCGGCATCCGCGAACGCATGCCGCGCAAGCTCCTCGCGCAGCTGCTGATGCCCTTCCTCTGGAAACGCTACCAGGCCGCGCCGGCCGATCCCGCGCTCGATCTCTGAGTCAGGCCGACCACGGAGTCTCCCGCAGCCCGGACGGGCGATGCAAACCCGGGATCGACGCCGATTCCCGCGCCTGCGCCCAACGATCGCCGAACCCCGGATTCGCTGCGCTCATCCGGGCTACGAGAGACTCGTGATACTCCCTTCAAGCCGCGCCGGCGGCTTCGAGGCGGCGGAGGCGCCAGCGGGTGGCGAGATAGAGGAGGCGGCCGATCTGGCGCGTGTAGCGGCCGAGGCGGGCACTGCCGATGGCCTGCGACACCATGTGCGCCGCGCCCTGCAGGTGGCGCTGGGCGTAGAAGCTCATCGCGCGCCGCCAGTAGGCCGTGCCGTGACCTGCGCGGTCGTAGGCCGTGTGCGCCGGCACGTTGGCGCTGTAATACGCATAGGACAGCTCGTCGTCGCTGGTCTCGAAGATGCGGCCGAGGGCGATGCGCGTGCGCGTCCAGCGCCCCAGCGGTTCGCGGCGCTGATAGCGTTCGAGATGCGTCTTGAACAGGCGGAAATGATTGGCCTCGTCCTGCGCGATGCGATGGCAGATGTCGCGCAGCACGGGATCGGGCGCCGCGTCGCGCAAGGCGGAATAGAAGGAGCAGGTGCCGGACTCGACGACGCAGCGCGCGACGAGCTCGCCGGTGCGCGAACCGCGCACGGATTCCTGTGCGTCGATCGGAATGCGATAGCCGGCCCGGAAGCGTGCCAGCGCGGCGGCGAAATCGAAGCCGGGATCGACGAGCTCGGCCCAGCGGCCGAGCGCGCTGCCGTGCTGGGCCTCCTCGACGCCCCAGTCCTCGGCCGCGGCCTTGAACTCGGGGTCGTCGTCGAACACGTTGCGCAGATAGGCGACATAATCGGCGCTGTTCGCCTCGACCAATGCGGCGGTCTTCACGGTCTGCAGCAGTTCGGGGCTGACCGCGGCGGGGTCGATTTCGTCCCAGCGCAGGTCGGCGAGTTGCCAGTGTGGTTTCATGCGATGAATCGTAACAAGTTTGTGCGCGCTGCGGCATCGGCCGTGCTCGGACTCGCGGGGCTGGCGGCGGCCGCGACGCCGCCGCCGACGGACGGTCATGCACTGCTCGCCCGGTGTCGCGATCGGGCCCAGCCCGGCGCCTGCTTCAACGCGCTGATCGCGGTCGCCGACATGCACGACGTCGTCGCGGCCTGGGGCCTCGGACCGGCACGCTGGTGCATGCCGCCCGCGCCGCCGCCGGCGCGTCTGCGCGATGCCGTGCTGACTTGGCTGGAAGATCCGGCGCGCACGACGCGGGACTTGAACGCCCCCGCGACACGGCTCATCGCCGAGGCCTATGCCGCCGCCTTTCCGTGCGCGGCCGCGGACCCCTAGACGACCGCCGCGCCGCCTTCACGCGGCGCGCGCGGTGAAGCGGATCGGCAGCGCCTTCAAAGGCCTGAAGTTGAGGCTGTAGACATAGGCCGGATCGGGCATCGGCCCATCGAGCTCGAAGTTCTCGAGACGCTCCAGCAGCACCTTGATGCCCGTCTGGATCTCCTGGCGCGCGAGCTGCTGGCCCAGGCAGGCGTGGATGCCGCCGCCGAACGCGAGATGCGAGCCGGCGTTGCTGCGCTCGATGTCGAAGCGGCGCGGGCATTGGAACTTCGACGGATCCTGGTTGGCGGCGCCGAAGCGGATGAGCACCGTGTCGCCCGCTGCGAGCGCCACGCCGGCGAGCGTCGTGTCCCGCGTCACGGTGCGCATCAGGCCCTGGACCGGGCTCTCGAGACGCAGCGTCTCCTCGACGAAGCGCTTCAGCAGCGTCGGGTTCTCACGCAGCTTCACGTACTGATCGGGATGCTGGATCAGCAGCCACAGGCCGTGCGCGATCGCGCTGGTGGTGGTCTCGTACCCGCCGGTGATGAGCTGGTTCAGCAGGTTCTGCAGCTCGTGCATCGTGAAGGGCTCCTCGTCGTCGCGCGCGGCGTGCACGAGATCCGAGATCAGATCGCCCGTCGGTGCCTGCCGGCGCGCCTCGAAGATGCGCGCGAGATAGTGCTGCGCGTCGAGCTCGATGTCGGCGACCTCGCGCAGCCGCTGCTCGCTCATGATCTCGTTGCTCGTGGCCAGCATCGCGAGCGCCCAGGACTGGAAGCGGGCGAACTCGTGCTTGTCGAGCCCGAGCTGCTCGCCGAGGATGATGCCCGGCAGCGGCAGCGCGAAATCCTTGATGAGCTCGCAGGCGCCGCGATCGACGAAGCGGTCCACCAGCTGGTGCGCCAGTGCCTCGACCTGCGGCACCAGCGCTCTGACGCGCTCGGCGGTGAAGACGCGATCGACCAGCTTGCGATGCGTGGCGTGCTTCGGCGGATCGGTCCGATGCAGCACGTGGACGTGCGCCCAGCCCTTCTCGGCGAGCATCTGCTGGTAGCGGCGGCCGTTATCGCCCTGCAAGGCTTCCATCGCGAGGATTACGTTGGAGTACGTCGCCGTGTCGCGGAGCACGGCCAGCACGTCGTCGTAGCGCGAGACGACGTAGATGCCCGTTTCCGGCATGCGGTAGACGGGCGCCTCTTCCTGCAGCCGCGCATAGAGCGCCCAGGGGTCGGCCAGCACGCCTTCGTCGAGCAGGCTGAAGTCGGAGAGCGGCGCGCGCTGCATCGGGCACTGTTCGCTAGCCATGTTCGACTCCCTCAGGCGCGCTGCGCATGCAGGTTCGCGGACGCGGCCCGCGGCTCGTAGGCCGCCGTGCGCAGAATGCGGCCCGGCAGCTCGCCCGTGCACGCGCCGTCGCGAAAGGTCACCACGCCGTTGACGAGGATGGCGCGGTAACCGTGCGCTTTCTGGATCAGCCGCTTGCCGCCGCCGATGATGTCTTCGTAGACGGGTTCCTCGGGCGTCACCGCGAGCGCGTCGAGATCGTAGACGACGATGTCGGCGGGCATGCCGACCTGCAGCGTGCCGATGCCGTCCATCCCCAGTGCCGCGGCCGACATGTACGAGAGCCGCCAATGCGCTTCTTCCAGCGACATGCGCCGCTCGTCGCGCACCCATTTGCTCAGCAGCACCGTCGGGTACTTGCCGAGGCACAGGAACTGCGTATGCGCGCCGCCGTCGGACAGGCCCGGGATGACGAAGGGATGGCTCATGATCTCGCCGACCGCCTCGTCGACCGAGTTGTTGAGGTCTTCGATCAGGAACAGCGTGCGCAGCTCCTCGCCGAGCGCGATGTCGCAGAAGGCGTCCAGCGGGGTCTTGCCCTCGGCGCGCGCGATCTCGCCGACGTAGCGCCCCTTGTAGCGGGCCTGCGCCGAGTCGAACACCTTCATGCGCTCCCAGTTGCCGGCCCACAGGCGGTTCGTGTAATGGTCGAGATCGTGCTGCAGGCTCGCCCCGAGCTGTCGCCGGACCTCATTGCGCGCGAGCTCGGCCTCTCGCGCAGTCGTCTCTTCGCGCTGACGCGCCAGTTCGGCACCTCCGTGCGGCGCCTGATCATCGACACGCGCCTCGATCTGTCCCGCGCCGCGCTCGCTGATCCCGCCTGGGCCCACTGCACCGTCACCGAGCTCGCCTTCGCTTTCGGCTTCCAGGATCTCGCGCACTTCAGCCGTCGCTTCACCGCACGCTTCGGCGTGTCGCCGCGCGCGAGCCGCGGTGGCGGCCGGCTGTCAGGGGGCAGTGGGTTGGGCTGACGAAGGAAGCCCAATGGTGATGCGGCGCGCGCATCCCCCTCAATCATGAAAGAGACATAGTCCTTCGACGTGCACGGCGGTGTCGTAGCCCGGGTGGAGCGCGCAGCGCGTAACCCGGGATCGGCGCCCGCCGAGCATCGCCGAAAGCCCTTGTGTATCGGGCATGCCGGATCCCGGGTTCCGCTACGCTGCACCCGGGCTACGAAAACGGGGCGCGCTCTTTCACTCGGCCGCGCTTTGGCGCGTGCCGCGCACCGTGTAGCGGAGCTGGTCCACACGTTGACCGGCGGGGTCGAGCAGCTCGAGCGTGTAGCGCCCCGGCGTCGGCGACCATGCGTCGCCGGCCAGTGTCTCGCCGTTCAAGGCCCAGGTGTAATCTGCGCGCGATGGCCGCATCGCGAAGAACACGCGCTGGTGCGCCGGCGGGATGTCCGGATCGACGACGAGGATGCTGTCGCCGCCGGGATAGGCGATGCGCGGCGTCTGGCGCGTCGGCGCGTGCAGCGCGATGCGCGGCGTCGCCGTGCCGCGCAGGAACCATTCCTCGCGCGCGGGTTCGTCGATGCCTTCGAAGTCGACGTGGTGTCGCTCGACGCCGGGCGGCGGCGCCGGCGGCGCGCCCGGTACCATTGCATGCAGCTGGCTCATCACCTCGGCCCATACCGGTGCCGCGCCGCTCAGGCCCGAGACCTCCCACATCGGCGCGCCGTCGAAATTGCCGATCCACACGCCGACGGTGTAGCGCGCGGTGTAGCCGACGCACCAGTTGTCGCGCATCTGCTTGCTGGTGCCCGTCTTCACCGCTGCCCAGAACGGCAGGTTCAGCGCATTGTCGACGCCGAAGCTCGCGCTGCGCGCGGCGCGATCGGCGAGCACGTCGCCGACGACGAAGGATGCGGCGACGCGCCGTGCCGCGACGGGCCCGGTCGACGTCGGTGCGCCGCTGGCTTCGAGACTCAGCGCGCCGCGGCGACCGCCGTTGGCGAGCGTGCGATAGGCGTTCACGAGCTGCCACAGCGTGACTTCGGCCGACCCTAGCGCCAGCGCATAGCCGTAGTAGTCGCCGTCGCGATCGATGCCGTCGAAGCCGAGCTCGCGCAGGCGCGTGACGAAGGCGTCCGGCCCGAGCAGCATCAGCGTGCGCACGGCCGGCACGTTCAGCGAACCGGCGAGGCTCGCGCGCAGGCTCGTCATGCCGCGGAAGAGGCGATCGTAGTTCTGCGGCACGTAGAGGCCCGTCGGCGTCTCGAGATTCACCGGGCTGTCCTCGAGCAGCGAGGCGGCCGTCAGCAGCCGCTGCTCGAGGGCGAGCGCATAGAGGAAGGGCTTCAGCGTCGACCCCGCCTGGCGCGGCGCGCGCACGCCGTCGACGTGGCGCGCCGACGACAGCGCGCCGCCGAGATCGGACGAGCACACG